>NZ_JBHVIV010000150.1:0-11578 GCF_042799475.1 Kitasatospora sp. NPDC057692
CCTTCGCCGCCGGCTACCACCGCTGCATCGGCGAATTCTTCGCGAGGACCGAGATGGCCCTGACGGTCGCCCACATCGCCGCGCACTGGCGCCTTTACCCCGTGCCCGGGCACCGGGTCCGCCCCGTCGCGGCACTGGTCCCGCGCCCCGACAGACTGCCGACGACCGTGCTGACCCGCGACTGACGGTCCCGGTCGGCGAACCGTCGAACGGCCCTCGTCAGCCCCTCGCCATCTGGCGACAGCCGGCCGACCGGGCCCGGCTCACCCACCGGACGGGCGGAGCGGAGTTGGCTCTGCCGGGGGAGGCGGTACCGCCCTCGGGAGGAGGCCGGGCGGGGTGGCCGGCGAGCAGGCTGGAGGCAGCGCCGGAAGGGATCCGGGCGCCGCCGAAAGGGGCCGAGATGACCGTCACCGCGACCAGCACCACGACCGCACCGGACCGGAGTATCGCCCGCCACCGGCTGGTGCGCCGGGCGGCCGTGGTCGCCCTGGCCGGCACGGGGCTGCTGGCGCCCCTGGCACCGACCGCCTCGGCGGCCCCGCCCGCCGCCCCGGTCGCCGGGCGGGAACGGCCCGCCACCGACCCGGCCGCGCTGCGCCGGGCGCTGCGGGCCGTGGTCGAGGAGGGCGGCTCCTCGGCGGTCGTGGCGGAGGTCCGGCAGGACGGCCGCACGGCGTGGCGCGGGACGGCGGGGGTGGCGGACCTGGCAACCGGCACGCCGGTGCCCGACGGTGCCCGGTTCCGGATCGGCAGCGTCACCAAGACCTTCGCCGCCACCGTGGTCCTCCAACTCGTGGGCGAGCTCCGGATCGGGCTCGACGACCCGGTCGAACGCCACCTGCCCGGGCTCGTCCCGAACGGCGCCGCGATCACCGTGCGCCACCTGCTCAACCACACCAGCGGGATCCACAACTTCACCGACGACCCGCGGTTCGACACCGACGGCGAGGAGGCCCTGGAGCGGTGGCTGACCGTCGGCCGCTGGACGACCTACCGGCCGCTGGACGTCGTGCGGATCGCCACGGCGCACCCGCCGTACGGCAGTCCGGGCTCCGGCTGGTGGTACTCCAACACCAACTACGTGCTGCTCGGCCTGATCGTCGAACGGGTCACGGGACGCACCTGGGCGGAGGAGGTCGAGCGCCGGATCATCCGGCCGCTGGGCCTGCGCGACACCTCGATGCCCGACACCTCCACGGTCGTCCCCGGGCCGCACGCGCACGGCTACGTCGAACGCCCCGGCGGACCGGCGGACGTCACCCTGCAGAACCCGTCGGCGTACGGCCCGGCCGGTGCCGGCATCTCCTCCACCCGGGACCTGGCCCGCTTCAACGCGGCGCTGCTCGGCGGCCGACTGCTGCGGCCGGCGGAGTTGGACGCGATGAAGCAGCAGGTCGACACCGGGCAGGGCTTCACCTACGGCCTCGGGCTCAGCCGCCACCCCGGCGCGTGCGGCGAGTTCTGGGGCCTGACCGGCGGCATCGCCGGCTACGGCACGCTCGTGACGGGCAGCGCCGACGGGCGGCGGCAGGTCGTCGTGTCGGTGAACCCGTACCACCTGTCCGAGGCCACCGGCCGCACCTTCCAGGCCCTCGTCGACACGGCGACCTGCGGTGGTCCGGAGGCCGCCGGACCGTCCGCGGGCTGAACCGGCGAGGCCCCGGGCCGGGGAGCGAGGAGAGCTCCCCGGCCCGGGGCCGGTTCCGACGGGGCGTGCTGCCGCCTACGGTCCGGGCGAGGCCGCGACGCGGTCGGCTAGACCAGCTTCCAGAGGTGGTCGTCGGTGCCGCCGTATGCCCAGCCGGATCCGTAGCAGTTGTAGACGGTCAGCGGCAGGCCGTTGCGCTCACCGCCCCAGTTGGCGACGTCCAGGCACAGCGTCGGCGTGGTGGCCAGCAGGGTCTGGACGTTCATCAGCACCCCGTAGCCGGGGTAGTCCGAGGACGCCTGGAAGACCCACTCCTGGTTGTCCACGCGGCCCGGGGAACAGGTGTACATCCCGACCTGGGTGCCCGGGTCCACCGGCCCGTAGTTCGGCACGTCCATACACTGGCCGCTCTTGATGTTGCGGATCGTGAAGGCCGGCATGCCGTAGTAGGTGTTGCCGTCGTAGTCGAAGCTCCACTGCTGATTGTCGTTGCTCGACCCGTCGCACCAGTACTCGTACACGTTCGTGCCGTACTCGGGGCCGTAGTTGGGCAGGTCGGCGCACCATCCCGAGGCCAGGTTGTACAGCACGCCGGGGGTGCTCGCCTGGGCGGGAACCGAACTGGCCGCCGCGGCCGCCAGCACCGCCGCCGCCACGGCCGCCACGCGAGTGAATCGCTTCATCGTTCCTCCGATGTGTGAGGGTTCTGGACGGCAGTTCACCATCCGCTCACATGGCTTGGCCATGACACAAATCGGTCGGGGGTGGTGGAGTGTCCGATTCCCCCGGCCGACTTGGCCGGTCTCCGACCGGCTGTCGCCGACCCGCGCAGGCCTGCCTCGTGCGAGGGTTGCGACTCCGGAGGTGCGGCTGACCGCCGCCGGCGCGCGGAGGACAGCCGAAGGACGGGCACCGAGGCCCGTCAAGGACGGCCGCGTCGCCACGACCTCCGGCCCGATGAGGTGGCACGGGTACCAGAGGCCGTCGGCCTCCACCACGGCGTGGTCACCGAAGGAGATCGCCCAGGTGGCGGGCAGCCGGCCATCTCTCATCCCCGGAAACGTGATCGAGCCCCCCGGACCGTGGACGGCGGGCCCGATCGTAGTGCGGGGAACTCCGGTCAGCGGGCGTCGGTCTCGTCGATGAGGTAGTGGAGTTCGTCGAAGACCTGGAGGACGACGACGACCAGGACGTGGTCGGCGACCATGAACTCCACGACGACGCCGGGGGCGGCGTAGGCCTTGCGCAGGTGCTCGTCGGGGCCGATCGGCGCCGTCGCGGTCTTGTGGTACGGATCGCGGGCGAGAACACCCAGCGCGCGCTCGAGGAGGTCACGACGTTCGGCGGGCAGGGTATCGATGGCCGCCTTCGCCTCGACGGTGTACTGCACGCGGTACGTCATGCCCGCCACGATAGCCGGGCCCGGGAACCGATGGGAGCGGCCTCCGGAATCCGAGACCCTCCGCCGTCCAGCCGGGCCCGGCACCCCGCCGGACAGACGTCGGCCGACCGCCCGGACCGCCTCGGCGGCGTCCCGCCACGCCGCCACCGTGTCACCGGGCAGCAGCGAAGGCCCCGTCCGATCGGCACGCGCCGCCGCCGGCGGCGACCGGTGGCCCGGCGCACGCAGTGATCCAGTCCCGGCAGGCCGCGGTGAACTGTTCGATCCGCCGGCGCGCATCAGCCTTCGACGCCGGTGGAGGCGTGCGCGGCGCCGACCGGCTTCGACTCGGGCGATCCGCGCTGGCGCAGGTAGACGGACAGGATCGCCATGGAGGCCACGGCGAGGAGTTCGGACTGCCAGTTCTGCAGGGTGCGGTTCCCGATGTCCGCGGACAGCACGTAGTCCCACCACGTGAACGGGGTCTGCAGGTCGCGCAGCCGCCGGGCGTTGAACGACGCGACGCCGGTGATCGACTGGGCGAGCCACGAACCGAGGAAGAACAGCGCCATCACGAGGCCGAGCGAGGGCGAGTACAGGGTGAGGCGCAGGCCGCTCGCGCGGGCCGAGGCGGGGGAGTCGGCGTCGGCGTGCTCACCGACCTTCTGCTCCCGGTCGGACTCCGTACCGGCCCGTCCGCTCCACCTCGTCTGCGTCCTCCGTGCCCAGCGGGGGCCCGGCATCCTCTGCGCCCGGCCGAGCAGCTTCCGCACCAGCTGCCGGCGCCGCTCGCCGAGCGCGCGGAGCCGGTCGGTCTCTTTCAATCGGTCGGCGTGTCGGTTGGGGGCGGCGGTGAAGTCGCCGAGGGTGAGGGTGTACCGCTCGTCGGCGATCCGGTCGGCTGCCGGTGGTGTGTCGGCGTGGTGGGGATGCTGGTGAGCAGGTCCGCCAGGCGGTCGGCACGGTCGGTCAGGGGAGGTGGCCTGGTGTCGGTGCCGCCCTGGGCGAGGAGGTCGAAGGCGGGAGTGCGCGAGTTCGTGGATTTCGGGGCCCGAACACGGTGAAACAGTCTGCCGGGTTGTCGAGGTGGTGGTGAGGGCGTATGGCAGTCGACGGGGGCGGATCACCGGTCGCCGATAGCCGCTCGACTCCTGTCGGGCGACCTGCTTGACGCCCGCTCACGACCGGGAGCGAGGTCCTGGTTCCCCCGTCCATCGGCGGGTGAGGAAAACCCCCGGGCCGGTACGGGGGCGCAGCGGATGGTGCGGGTGCCCCCGAGCGGCGAGGGTTGGGCTCATGATCACGCACAAGCTTCTGCTCACCGCTCTGCTCGTCCCGCTCGGTGCCACCCTGGCCGTAGCTCCGGCCGCCTCCGCCTCCGCTCCGCCCGCAACGCTCGCATCGTCAGCCTCCGCCGACGCCGCCGCGTTCCGCTCGCCCGAGGCAGCCCTCGACCGGGTGGCGCACCCGCTGCGCACCACTGAGCCCCTCGGCGGCCTGGCCGACCTGCGCCCGTTCGGCACGATGGTCGGCGACGCCACCGTGGTGGGCGTGGGCGAGGCCACCCACAGCTCGCACGAATTCGTCACCCTCAAGCAGCGAATGCTGCGGTACCTGGTGGAGGAGAAGGGCTTCCGCACCTTCGCCCTCGAAGCCGCCTGGAGCAGCGGACTGCGGATCGACGCCTACCTCACGCGCGGCGAGGGCGACCTGAAGCAGATCATGGACGAGGAGTTCCAGGGCACCTACCGCTGGTGGAACAACGCCGAGTATCGCGACCTGCTGCAGTGGATGCGCTCCTACAACATCCAGCACCCCGGCGACCCGGTGCACTTCGTCGGCGACGACAACGGGTTCGCCGGCCCCGAGCTCTACGACAGGGTGAACGCCTGGGCGGCCGCGTCCGGGCCCGAACTCGCCGCGCAGATCGGAGAGCTGTACCGGGGCCTGCGGCCCGCCACCGGCGCCGAGGCCTACGTCAACGACTACTTCGCGAAGCCGCTCGCCGAACGCAGGGAACTCGCCGAGCGGACTGCCCGGGCGGTGGACCTGCTCAAGCAGCACCCCGGCGCCGACGCCGACGCCCACGCCTGGGCCGTGCAGCATGCCGCCGCAATCCACCAGATGACCACCCTCTACGCCTTCGACTGGGACGACCCCCAGAACATCCCCGGTGCCATGCTCTACCGCGACCGCGTCATGGCGGACAACATCGCCTGGTGGCAGCAGCACACCGGAGACAAGATCATGATCTCCGCCCACAACACCCACGCCGCCCTCAAGACCTACGCCCCCGCCAGCCACCCCCGCGTCCAGGGCGAGTTCCTGCGCGAGCAACTGGGCACCGGCTACCTGAGCGTCGGCCTGACGTTCAACCAGGGCACGTTCAACGCCTTCAACCACGACGGCGCCCCCGAGCGCTTCGCCGCCGCCCCCGCCGCACCCGGCACCGCCGAACACACCCTCGACAGGGTCCGCTACCGCGACTACGTCGTCGACCTGCGCAACACCCCCGCCCCAGCCCGCACCTGGCTCGCCGAACCCCACACCATCAAGAACATCGGCGCCACCTACCCCGGCATCGCCGACGCCCCCCAGATCCGCCTCACCCAGACCCACGACATCCTCATCCACCTCCACCAGGTCCAGGCCGCCCACATGCTCAACTGACACCGGACAACCACCCGGCCCGGGCCCGAGCGTCCACGGCCCGAGAAGCGGTGCGCGCCGCCCCTCGGACCGGCTCAAGCCCGTCGGCGGAGCCTGGAGCCGCGCAGCCCGTCCAAGCGCCACGCCGCTGCGGGGCACGGCCGAGGTGAACCGCTTCGGGCGGCCTGCCGGATGCCGTGTCGTTCTCACCCAAGCGGCGTGTCGGGGTCGGGCTCGGCCGTCAGGGGGACGTCGCCGGTGCCGAAACCGGTGCGCAGACGGTGCGCGCGCACGGGGTGGCGCCAGCGGCCGGCGCTGTCCCGGGCGACGTCGGCGGACACCTCCACGACGACGTCGGGCTCGACCGGACGACGTCGAGGGCCTCGTGGCTGCCCCAACCGGCGGAGAACGTCCGGCCCCCCTCCCACGGGTATGGACGCCCCGCGCAATCCGCGAGCGCCGCGCCCACCGTCCGTTCCACCTCTTCAGAGGCCTTCGTGCCCAGCGGGTGCCCGGCGTCCTCCGCATCCCGCCGGGCCTGGCTGAGCAGCTCCCGCACCAGCTGCCTGCGCCGCTCGCCGAGCGCGCCGAGCCGGTCGCCGACGAGCTGCGCCTGTGCGTCGCGCGGCTCCTGCCCGAGGCCGAGGAGGTCGGCGACGAGGGGCCGGTCGGTCTTCTCCAACCGGTCGGCGTGCTGGTTGCGGGCGGCGGTGAAGTCGCCGGGGGGCGAGGGCGTACAGCTCGTCGGCGATCCGGTCGAAGTCGCTCCGGGCGGTCATCGCCTCGGACTCTACGGCGGGCGGGCCCCGCGGGCAGGCGGTGGCCGCCGGTGTGTCGGTGGTGGTTGGGATGCTGGCGGGCATGGACGACGACGAGGTGCTGATGCGGGGCCGGGTGTACGGGGCGGACCACGACGAGGACTGCGGCCCGCGGCCCGGCCGCGAGTACCGGGAGCTGTGCGCGGGCCCCCTGGACGGCCTGCTGCTGGATGTGACCGGCTGGAGCGCCGAGCAGCTTGCCGACGGTGCCGCGCTGCTGACGGAGATCGGCCGCTACGGAGCGGGCGGCCGGGCGCATTACGAGCCGCGGGCCGCCGACCCGCTCCGCTGGGACTGGGCCGGCGACACTCCCTGACCGGCTCTCCTGCCGTCAGTACCCCCGACGCGACCGCTCCCGCGCGCGCTCCCGCTATGGACGACGGGAACCACGCCGCGCCAGGCGTCTACTGGGATCCGCTGCCGACCGCCCGCCGTCTGCTCGCCGAGGACCGGTGCCTGGACCAGTTCGGTGGGCTCTGGCGGGAGCGCAACTGGCGCAACGTCCCCGGGCCGTTCTACGGCGCCGACACGGTGGACGAGTACCTGCGGGGCTGTCTCTTCTGGCTCGCCGAGCGCCGCCCGTCCCGCGCGGGCGAAGCCCGGCCCGATCTGGGACAGCCCCGCCGCACTTCCGTGCCGCCCGCCGTTGCGGCCGGTCCGGCCACCGGTGATCGCTGCTCGCCGGCTACTTCGTGGCGGCCCCCGAACCGCTGACCGGCCTGGACATCCCGCACGAGCGGCTGACCACGGCCTGCGACTGCCTGCTCGACCGGCTGCCGGTGGACGGCTGTTGGTTCGACACTGCGCAGGAGGCCCTGGACGCCTGCGCGACGATCCAACTCCCCACCAGAGCCCGACTGTTCGCGCTTCTGGTACCCGCCGAGCACACCGCCGGCCTCGTCTCCGCCACACGCGCGTCCGCGGTGTACGAGCCGGTGCTGCTCGCTCACCTGGACCGCCCGGCCGACTCCGGCCCCGCCCCCGAGCCTGCCGCGGGCGGGCGCGAGATCGGCTGGGAGGTGCTGGGCTACGACGCCGGAATACTCCACAGCCGGCTCTGCACCGACCTCTACCAGGACGCCGTGCGCGACCTCGGGGTGACCACGGACGAGCACGGCCTCCTCCGTTCCCGCGAGCGGGCCGACCGCCTCGCCGTCTGGGCCAACGCCCCCGACGACACCAAGCCGGTCACCTGGTTCCCGGTCGCTCTCGTCGAGTGGGACACCCGATCGAGAGCCGGTTCGTCCCGATCGTCACCGAGCCCCCGTCCCCACCCCCGTCCCCTGGTGGAAACGCCTCCTCGGGCTTCCTCGGACAGCTGATGTAGAGGGGCGGACCGGAGCCTTGGGGGGCGCCGGGCCGAACAGCTGAGCCGCCGCGGCCGCCCTCGGCACCTCGGCCGGGAGCCCGGTCCGCTGTGGTCGAGCGGAGCCCCGGGTCGCCGTCGCGCACACCACGTCGCCCCCGGTCCGGCCCACCCCCGGTCCGGCCCGCCGGCGGTCCGGGCGCCGCGTGACCGCACCGCCGCCACTGCCACAGCCTCGGGTTGACATCCGTTCGCCTCCATACGATATGACTGGCGCTCATGTTCTACCCGCCACGCCTTCACGGCGTGCGGACACAGAGGCAGTGCAGCCAGAAAGCGAGATCGTGAACAGAACACCCGCGCGGGCACTCGTCCCGTCCCTGATATGCCTGCTGGTCGCAGCCCTCGTCCCGGGAACGGCCGCGGTCGAGGCCGCGGCCGAGCCCGCGCCGCCGTCGGTCTGGGTGGAGAGCGGCTACGACCACGTCTTCTCCTCGTCCCCCGCCCCGTCGCGCCCCGCCCGGGCCGTCGACCTGGCCGCGGCCCGCAACGAGACGCAGGCCGCCCAGATCGCCGTCCGCTCCGGCACCGACCTGACCGGTCTCCACGTGGTGCCCGGCGACCTGGCCGGCCCCGGCGGCGCCACCATCCCGGCCGCCCGGATCACGGTGAACCGGGAGTACAACCACCCGACCGTCGGCAAGGTCCTGCCCTGGTGGTGGCTGAACGGCAAGGACGGCCACCAGGAGCCGCCGGACGGCGGCAACAGTTACTACGACGCGCTGGTCGACAACACGCCGTACGACCTGAAGGCCGCCACCACCCAGCCGTACTACTACAGCGTCGCCGTCCCGGCCGGCCAGGCACCCGGTACCTACACCGGCAAGGCCACCGTCCGGAGCACGCAGGGCGCCGTCGACGTCCCCGTCTCGGTGACCGTCCACCCGGTCGACGTGCCTCCGGCCAACCGCTCCGCCTTCCGGATGAACAACTGGTTCACCTCGGTCGGCTGGGACTACAACTGGACCTCCACCTCCATCCGGGCCCAGTACGGCGTCGAGGACTTCAGCGACGGCTGGTGGGCCGTGATGAAGAACTTCGCGGCCAACCACGCCGAGCACCGCAACAACGTGATCTACGCCGACTTCCAGGCCCTCGCCGTGCGCGACACCACCCTGGTCAACGGCCAGTACACCTTCCAGTGGAAGGACTTCGACCGCTTCGTCCAGCTCTTCCAGGACGCCGGCTCGCTCCAGTACATCTACACCCCCACCCTGATCGAGGACGGCGGCAAGGGCCTGGAGGCCCTCGTCAGCGACGGCCAGGGCGGCGTGAAGGTCGAGCACCTGCCGCTGACGACCGAGGCCGACCGGGCCGTGGCCGCGCAGTACCTCGACAAGGTCTTCGCCGCGCTCAAGGCCCACCTCGACACCAAGTGCCTCGACCCGGGCCCGACCTGCGCCCCGGGCCGGCGCTGGAGCGACGTCCTCTACATGAGCGCCGTCGACGAGCCGAGCGGCCCCAGCCTGCCCCTCCAGAGCGTGACCGCGCCCTGGTTCTACGAGCAGTACCGCCGCCACTTCCCGCAGGGCCTGACGAACGAGGCCCACAACGGCCTCGCCCCCGCCATCGACGCCGCCCTGGGCACCGTGACCCCGCAGGCCGACGGCCTCAACTACGACCCCAACGCCGCGTACTACCAGAACCTCCGGCTCTCCGGGAAGGACCTCTGGCTGTACTACTGCAACGGCCCCGTGGACCACCACCTCAACCGGTTCATCAGCTACCCGCTGTCCGAGTCGCGCCTGACGCCCTGGATGGTCGCGGCCCTCGGCGGCAACGGCTTCCTCCACTGGGGCTGGAACCACTGGACCAACCCGGACAGCACCTTCAGCCGCGTCGACACCTTCAACGACTGGCAGGACGGCGACCGCTTCCTGGTCCGCCCCAACCGGGGGCCGAACAACGACAAGTACGAGCTCTACAACAGCGTCCGCAGCGAGGCCCTGCTCGCCGGCATCCAGGACTTCGAGCTGCTGAACCAGCTCGCCGCCGCCAAGCCGGTGCTCGCGCGCGCCCTGATCGGCTCGCTGATCACCAACACCACCGAGTTCTCCACCTCCGGCGCCGACACCGACCAGCGCCACCGGCAGATCCTGGACGCGCTCTCCTCCGGCGGCCCCGACGCGGCCTTCCCGTTCGCCGACGACTTCTCCGCCGGCAACGACAGCCGGTGGCGCCACACGGTCGGCAGCTGGTCGGTCACCGCCGACGGCGGCTACGTCCAGAGCGACGTCCGCAGCGGCTGGGACACGGTCTCCGGCATCGCCGGCCGCGCCTACCGCGACGTCGCGGCCTCCGTCGACGTGCGGATCACCGGCACCGACGCCGCCGACGGCGGCGACACCGACTGGGCCGGGCTGACGATCCGCAGCCAGAACCCCACCGACGCGCACACCGGCTACCTGGTGGCCCTGCGCAACAACGGCGAGGTCTTCGTCCACCGCAGCGGCACCACCCTGGCCGCCGCCCCCGTGCCCGGCTACACCCCGGGGCAGACGGTGGCCCTGCGGGTAGACGCCCGCGGCGACACCCTGCGCGTCTTCGCCGGGACCACGCTCCTGATCACCCTCACCGACACGGGCTACCCCGTCGGCGGCATCGGACTCGCCACCGGCCACGCCAGCGCCCGCTTCGACAACGTGCGGCTCAACCCCGGCACCGACGCCGCCGAGAACGCCGCCGTCACCGCCTCCAGCAGCTACGAGGCGGACGGCTGGTCCCTGGCCGCCGCCACCGACGGGCGCCGCGGCCGCACGGACGGCCCCACCGGCTGGAGCAGCGCCGGCAGCTCCTCCGCCGACCACGCCGAGTGGGTGTCGGTGGACCTCGGCGCCGTCCGGCGCACCGGGCGGGTCGACCTCTACCCGCGCGCCGACGGCGCCGACACCGGGGCGGGCTTCCCGGTCGACTTCACCGTCCAGGTCTCGGCCGACGGCACCGCCTGGACCACCGTCGCCGACCGCACCGGCTACCCGCGGCCGGACGCCTCCGCCCAGTCCTTCGCGTTCCCGCCGGCGGACGTGCGCTACGTCAGGGTCGCCGCCACCAAGCTGCGCACCGACCCGCACGGCAACTACCACCTGCAGCTGGCCGAGATCGAGACCGCCGGCGGCAACCTGGCGGTGAACCGGGCGGTGGAGTCCTCCAGCAGTGTGGAGGCCGACAGCTGGGGCCGGGCCGGGGCGACCGACGGGGTGGTGAACTCCGCGCTCGGGTACTCGATGGGCTGGAGCAGCGCCAAGTCGTCCGGCCCGGCGGCCAACGAGTGGATCACGGTCGACCTCCAGAGCACCAATGTGCTCAGCCGGGTGCGCCTGACCCCGCGCACCGACGGCGCGAACACGGGGCTGGGCTTCCCGGTCGACTACACCGTGCAGGTCTCCGCGGACAAGTCCGCCTGGACAACGGTGGCCTCCCGCACCGGCCAGACCCGGCCGGGCGCCGCGGGCGAGGAGTTCACCTTCGCGCCGACCGGCGCGCGGTACGTGCGCGTCGCCGCGACGAAGCTGAGCGCCGACCAGTTCGGCGAGCACTACCTGCAGTTCGGCGAGATCGCCGCGGGCTGAGCCCCGGCGGACCCGCGCGGGGAGGGCGCCGCCCCCCGGGCGGGGGGCGCCCCCGCGGGGGGGGGGGGCCCCGCGGCCCCCCGCGCCGGGCCCCCCCGCCGGCCGGCGGGTGGGGGGGGGCGGGGGGGGCGCGGCCGAGTGGGC
>NZ_JBHVIV010000151.1:0-9928 GCF_042799475.1 Kitasatospora sp. NPDC057692
GTCGGTGTTCGTGGAGCTGGGTCCTGAGGCGGCGCTGACCCCGATGGTCGTGGAGTGCACGGCCGGCACGGACACCGCCGCCGTCCCCGCCCAGCGCCGCGGCCGCGACCCGCGCGAGACCCTGGCCACGGGGCTCGCCACCGCCTTCGTCCGCGGCACCCCGGTCGACTGGGCCGCGACCGTGACCGGCGCGCGCCGGGTGGACCTGCCGACCTACCCCTTCCAGGGCCGCCCCTACTGGCTCGCCGCCGAGTCGCCCGCGGCGGAATCGGCGCCGCAGCCCGCCGCCGAAGCCGCGGACGGCGGGTTCTGGGAGGTCGTCGAGCAGGCCGACCTCGACGGCCTCACCGCCCTGCTGGACGTCCCCGCCGACGCGCCACTGCGCGAGCTGCTGCCCGCGCTCTCCGCCTGGCGCACCGAGGACCGCGCCGTGCGGACCGCCCGGTCCTGGCGCCACGAGCTGCGCTGGGAGCCGTGGACGCCCGCCGCGCCCGACGCCGCGCCCACCGGGCACTGGCTCCTCGTCCACTCCGCCGACGGCGGCGACCTCGCCGCCGCGGTGGCGCGGGCGCTCACCGACGGCGGCGCCCGGGTCCTGCGCCGCGAGCTCGACGCCAAGACCGCCGACCGGGCCGAACTCGCCGCCTGGCTCCGCGAGTCCCCCGACGGTCCGAGCCTCGCCGGGGTCGTCTCGCTGCTCGGCGCGGCGCCTGAGGAGGAGGGCGACGGCGGCGAGGCCCTGGTCCGCGCCGTGACGGCCGCCGTCACCCTGGTCCAGGCGCTGGCGGACGCGGACATCGCCGCCCCGCTCTGGTGCCTGACGGCCGGTGCCGTCTCGGTGCTGGGCGAGGACGTGGCCTCCGCCACGGGCGCCGGGATCTGGGGCCTCGGCGGCGTCGTCGGCCTCGAACACCCCCTCAACTGGGGCGGGCTGGCCGACCTTCCGGCCGACCCCGACGAGCGCTCCCTGACCACCCTGCTCGCCGTCCTGGCCGACGCCCGGGGAGAGGACCAGTTCGCGATCCGGCCGCTCGGCACCTTCGGCCGTCGCCTGGCCCGCCCCGACGCCACGGACACCCCCGCCCGCCCGGCCCGCCCCTGGCGGACCGGCGGCACCGCGCTGATCACCGGCGGCACCGGAGCCCTGGGCGGGCACGCGGCCCGCTGGCTGGCCGCCCGCGGGGCCGAGCGGGTGCTGGTACTGGGCCGCCGGGGCCCCGACACCCCCGGCCTCGACGGACTGCGGGCCGAGCTCGCGGCCGGCGGCGTCGACCTGGTCCCGGTCGCCTGCGACCTCACCGCCCCGGACGCCGCCGACCGGCTCGCCGAGGCCCTGGGCGAGGAACTCCCGCGCATCCGCACCGTGCTGCACGCCGCCGGTGTCGCCGGCCCCGCCCGGTTGCTCGACACCGACCCGGCCGCGATCGCCGCCACCGTCACCGCCAAGGCCGCCGGGGCACTGGCGCTGGACGAGCTGTTCGCCACGGCCGAGCTCGACGCCTTCGTGCTCTACTCCTCCGGCGCCGGGGTCTGGGGCGGCGCGGCGCAGGGCGCCTACGCGGCCGCCAACGCCCACCTGGACGCCCTCGCCCTGCGCCGCCGGCAGCGCGGACTCACCGCCACCGCCGTGGCCTGGGGCCCCTGGGCCGCCGGTGGGATGGCCGACGGCGAGGCCGGGCGCCACCTCGGCCGGCTCGGGGTGCGGCCGATGGACCCCGCCACCGCCCTGACCGCCCTCGGCCAGGCCCTCGACGAGGACCTGACCTGTGTGACGGTCGCGGACGTGGACTGGACCCGACTCGCGCACAGCTACGCCGCCGTCCGCCCCCGGCCGCTGATCGCCGATCTGGTGGCGGTGGCCCCGGAACGGCCGGCCGGCCCGGTGCCCGGCACCGTGCCGCCCCCGCTCCTGGACCGCTCTGCCGAGCGTTCGCCCGCCCGGCTGGCCGCCGAACTGCTCGACCTGGTCCGTGCCGAGGTGGCCGCGCAGCTCGGCCATGCCGGCGCCGACGCGGTCGACCCGGACCAGCCGTTCCGCGCGATGGGCTTCGACTCGCTGGCGACCGTGGGCCTCGCCCGGCGGCTCGGCGAGGCCACCGGCCTCGACCTCCCCGTGACCCTGGTCTACGACCACACCACCCCGACCGCGCTCGCCGCCCACCTGGCCCGTGCCCTGGACGAGGGGACCGCCGAGCGCCGCGCGCCCCGCCCGGAGCCGGGCACCGAGGAGTCCCACGAACTGCTGGGCTCCGTCTACCGGGAGCTGGCCCTGCGCGGACAGATGGACGACGCGGAGGCGCTGCTGGTCGGCGCGTCCGGCCTGCGCGAGGCCAGCGCGGATCTGCCGCGGCTGGCCGGCCTGGCCGGATCCGTCCGGATGTCGCAGGGCGGCGAGCATCCGCGGCTGATCTGCTTCCCGCCGTTCGCGCCGGTCGAGGGCAGCATCCAGTTCGGCCGGCTGGCCGGCGCCTTCGACGGGTTCTGCGGCACCGCCGTCCTGACCGTCCCCGGCTTCCGCTCCGGCGAGCCGCTCGCGGCCTCCCGCGACGTCCTGCTGGACCTGCTCACCGACGCGACCCTGCGCTGCGCCGAGGGCGAGCCGTTCGTCCTGCTCGGCTACTCCTCCAGCGGCTGGCTCGCCCACGGCGTCACCAGCCGGCTCCAGGCGGCCGGCACCGCACCGGTCGGTCAGGTGCTACTGGACACCTACCTGCCGGCCACCATGTCGCGCCGGATGCGCAAGGCGATGAACTACGAGGTGATCGTGCGCCGACAGGCGTTCACCGCGCTCGGCTACGTCGGACTCACCGCGATCGGCAGCTACCGGCGGATGTTCCGCGGCTGGGAGCCCGAGCCGACCACGGTGCCGACGCTGTTCGTCCGGCCGTCGCGCTGCGTGCCGGGCTCGCCCGAGGAGCCGATGACCGGCGAGGACTGGCGCTCCTCCTGGCCCCACGAGCACACCGCCGTGGAGGTCGAGGGCGACCACTGCACCATGATCGGCGAGCACGCGGACCAGACCGGCGCCGCGGTGCGCGGCTGGATCGCGGGGCTGTCCCGGCCGACCCCGTGACCCGTCCGGGAGCTCCGGCCCCGGACCGACCGACGACCGCACGACAGACGAAGGGACCACCGCCCATGACCCAGAGCACCGCCCCGACGCCCGCCACGACACGCGCCGAGGTGCGTCCGGTGCCCGGCTCGACCGGACACCTCGACGCGGCCTTCCTCGCGGACCGGGCCGCCATCCAGGACCTCGTCGCCGCCTACAGCCTGGCCTACGACTCCGGCGACTTCGACGCGCTCGGCGACCTGTTCACCGAGGACGCGAGCTTCACCTTCACCCCGGCCCCCGAGGGCTTCCCGCCGTCGGTGACCACCCGCGAGCGGATCGTCCACGCCATGGCCGCGCTCTACCACCACCACACCGGGACGCGCGGCGCCCACCAGCGCCACCTCACCACCAACACGGTGGTCGTCCGCCTGGACGGGACCACCGCCGAGGCGCGCTCGCTGCTCTCCGTCTGCTTCGCCCTCGACGACGGCACCCACGAGATCGGCCGCAGCGGCTCGTACGTCGACCTGCTGGAGAAGGACGGGCAGCGCTGGCGCATCGCGAGCCGCCACCTGTGGCTCCGGGACCTCCCCCGGATCACCGCCGCCGCCCCGGACGGACCGGAGGAGCAGGAGTGATCCCCGTCCTGGACCTCGTCCAGATCTCCTCCCTGCCCGACGCGGAACGCGAACTCGGGCAGCTGGCCCGCCGGTACCCGGTGATCCGCAGCCGGCAGGCCGACGGCACCGAGGCGTGGACCGTCCTCGGCGCCGAGTCCGCCCGGCGGCTGCTGGGCGACCCCCGGCTCTCCAGCGACCTCCACCGGCACGCGCCGCAGGCCGCGCAGGTCCCGGACGGCCCGATCGTCCTGTTCGAGCAGGACAATCCGGAGCACGCCCGATACCGCCGGCTGGTCAGCGCCGCCTTCGCCTCCCGCGCGGTGCGCTCGCTCGAACCCCGCCTCACCGAGATCGCCCGCGGCCTGCTGGACGCCCTGCCCGCCGAGGGGGAGGCCGACTTCGTGTCCGCCTTCGCCAACCCCTTCCCGCTGGAGGTGATCTGCGAGCTGCTCGGCGTGCCGGCGGCCGACCGCGCGGTGTTCCACTCCCGGGTCAAGAACATGGACTCGCCCTCGGCGCCGGTCCGCCAGGCCGCGACGGACGCCTTCGCCGCGTACTGCACCAACCTGGTCGAGGAGAAGCGCCGACAGCCCACCGAGGACCTGCTGAGCGAGCTCGTCGGCGCCCGGCTGGACGACGGACAGGCCCTCACCCGGGAGGAGCTCGTCGGCTTCTGCTCCGTCCTGCTGTTCGCCGGACACGTCACCACCGCCTACGTCATCTCCAGCGCGCTGCTCGAACTCCTCAGGCACCCCGACCAGCTGGCCGCGCTCCGGACCGACCGGGAGCTCGTGGCGAGCGCCACCGAGGAGGCGCTGCGCTACCGGGGCTCCCTGCTGTCGACCACCAACCGGGTGGCCCTCGACGACATCGAGATCGAGGGCGTGACCGTCCGCAAGGGCGAGCTGGTCCGCTTCCTGCCGTCGGCCGTCAACCGGGACCCGGCCGTCCGCGAGGACCCGCACGCCTTCGACCTGCTGCGCCCGACCACCGCGCACCTCGCCTTCGGCCACGGCCCGCACTTCTGCCTCGGCCACCAGCTGGCCAGGCAGGAGATCAGGGTCGCGCTGACCGAGATCCTGACCCGGTTCCCGGTCCTGGAACTCGCCGCCCCGCCCGGGCGGCTGACCTGGCACGCCTCGGACTTCCTGCGCGGGCTCACCGAGCTGCCGCTGCGCTTCGCCGGCTGACCGGCCCGACCGGTTCCACCACGAGAAACGGATGCCCCTCCCATGTCCGTCCCCGACCCCGACGCCGACCCCGACCTCGCGGAGCTGAGCGAGCGCTGGCTCCGGCAGTACCGGCCCGCCCCCGGGGCGGCCGTCACCCTGGTCGCCTTCCCGCACGCCGGCGGCTCCGCCAGCTACTTCCAGCCGCTGTCCGGTGCCCTCGGGCCGCAGACGGAGGTGCTCTGCCTGCAGTACCCGGGCCGCCAGGACCGCCGCCACGAACCCTGCCTGGACACCGTCGAAGCCTTCGTCGACGCCATCTGCGCGGTGCTGCGCCCCCGCACCGAACGGCCCCTGGTGTTCTTCGGGCACAGCATGGGCGCCGTCCTCGCCTACGAGACGGCCCGCCGGCTGGAGGCCGAGCGCGCCGTCGACCTGCTCGGCCTGATCGTCTCGGGCCGCCGCTCGCCGACCACCACGCGGCACGAGACCGTGCACCTGCGCGACGACGCCGGCATACTCGCCGAGATCCAGCGGCTGAACGGCACCGACTCCGCGCTCCTGGACGACGAGGACATCCGGCAGATGATCCTGCCGTGCCTGCGCGCCGACTACACCGCGGTCGAGACCCACGTCCACCGCGCCGAGCCGCCGCTGCGCTGCCCGGTCAGCGTGCTGACCGGCGACGCCGACCCGCAGGTGACCCGCCAGGAGGCGCAGCGCTGGTCGGAGGTCACCGCCGGAGGGTTCCGCCTCCAGGCCTTCCCCGGCGGGCACTTCTTCCTCGGCTCCCAGCAGGGACCGGTGACCAGGGCACTCACCGACTCCCTCGCGGACTTCCGCACCGCCGCACCCCCGTCCCGGACCTGACCCACCGGCCGCACCCCGGTTCCGCCCGCCGCACCCCGGGCGGAACCGGCCCCGGAGGCCCGTCGCACCCGGGCGTCAGGGGATCAGCACCACCTTGCCGCTGACCGTGCCGGACTCCGCCAGCCGCAGCGCCTCGGCGGCGCTGGTGAGCGGGAGTTCGGCGGCGACGCGGGCGGCGACCTCGCCGCGGCGGACGGCGCCGAAGACCTCGGTGAGGTCGGCCCGCAGCCGGGCGCGGAAGCCGTCCCTGCCCAGCGCCCGGCCGGCCCAGATGTTGTAGAAGCGGGCCCGGCGCCCGTTGGGCAGGGCGTTCCAGAGCCAGGTGCGGGCGAGGATCTTCAGCACGGGCCACTGCTTGGAACCGGTGTCGTCCCGGGTGGAGGCGCTGCCGTAGGCGACCAGGGTGCCGCCGGGGGCGAGCAGCCGCCAGGAGTCGACCACGCTGCGCCCGCCGACGTGGTCGAAGACCGCGTCCACCCCGCCGGGCGCAAGCTCCCGCACCCGGGCGGGGACGTCGCCGCCCCGGTGGTCGACGGGGACGGCGCCCAGCTCCCGCAGCGCGTCGTGGTGCCGGGCGGAGGCCGTGCCGATCACCGCCGCGCCCGCCGCGCGGGCGAGTTGGACCAGCACCGAGCCGACGCCGCCGCTCGCGCCGTGCACCAGGACGGTCTGTCCGGCCCGCACCCGGGCCAGCCGGTGCAGCATCTGCCGGGCGGTGATGCCGTTGACCACCACGGTCTCCGCCTCGGCCGGGGTGAGGCCGTCCGGCACGGGCACCGCGTCCGCGGCCTCCAGCACCACATGGCTGGCCCACCCGCCGACCTTCACCAGCGCAGCCACCCGCCGGCCGGTCAGCGCCGGGTCGACGCCCGCGCCGGCGGCCAGCACCCGGCCGACCAGGTCGTAGCCGGGGACGAAGGGGAACGGCGGCTGGTCGTAGTAGCGCCCGCGGCGCATCTGCTGCTCGGCGAACGAGACGCCGGTCGCCTCCACGCCGATCACGACCTGGCCCCGGCCGGGCTCGGGCACGGTCCCGTAGCGGATCTGCAGCTCCTCCGGAACCACCACACCCGGCAGGACGACTTCGAGCAGGCGCTGCTCAACCACGGCCGCGCCCCCTTTCCCTAGAGGATTTCGCGTTCGTTATAAGTTGTAACTCCTCTCCTTGGTGAGTGTCAACAACTTCAGTGAGACCCTCTAACTATGCTGTGCGGGGTCGGCGCCCCGTGGTACGTTCCACGTCGCCGTGCGCCCCTGCGAACCGAGGAGGTGGGACCGATCAACGCTGTGACAGGTCGGGCACCCCTCCCTCGCATGGCCCGGGAGTGCCCGCAGTAGGCACCCCGAAAGGCCCGTACCGCAATGCGCTTCACCACTGACACGTCGTCCGACGGCATCCGCGAGCAGCTCTTCGTCCTGGGGGAGACCCCCGGCGCGCTCTGGACCCCGGACGCCCCCGCCCGCCCCCGTCCGCTGGTCCTGCTCGGACACGGCGGCGGCGAGCACAAGAAGGCCCCCGCGATCCTGGCCCGCGCCCACCGGCTGGTCGCCGAGCGCGGCTTCGCGGTCGTCGCCCCGGACGTTCCCGGCCACGGCGACCGGCCGGTGCAGGAGGAGTACGACCGGATCGCCACCGCCAACCAGGCCCGCATCGCGGCCGGGGCCGAACCGGGGCCGCTGCTCGCGGAGTTCCACGCCCTGGTGGCGCGGCGGACGGTGCCCGAGTGGCGGGCCGTGCTCGACGCGGTCCAGCGGCTCGACCACGTCGGCGCCGGCCCGGTCGGCTACTGGGGCGTGTCGCTGGGATGCGGGCTCGGCGTCCCGTTCGTCGCCGCCGAACCCCGGGTGCGCGCGGCGGTCCTGGGCCTCGGCGGCGCCCTGGCCTCGGCCGGGGAGGCCGCGCGGATCACCGTCCCGGTGGAGTTCCTGCTCCAGTGGGACGACGAGCGCGTCCCGCGCGCGGCGGGCCTGGCCCTGTTCGAGGCCCTCGGCTCCGCCGAGAAGACCCTGCACGCCAACCCCGGCCGGCACGGCGACCTCCCGGCGTTCGAACTGGACGGCGCGCTGCGGTTCTTCGGCCGGCACCTCGGCTGAACCGGCGCTGACCGGCGCTGGCCGATGGTGACCGGCACCGCCCCGGCGCGCGTCACGGGACGCGTGCCGGGGGCGGACCGCCGGGCGGTGCTCAGCCCATCGACTTGGCGCCGTCCAGGGACTCCCGCAGGATGTCGGCGTGGCCGGAGTGCTGCGCCGTCTCGGCGATGAGGTGCAGCAGGACCCGGCGGGCGGACCAGCGGATGCCGGGCTCGGACCACGGCGCGTCGGGCAGCGGCTGCGTGACGTCGAGGTCCGGCAGGGTGGCGATCACCGCGTCGGTGCGGTCGGCCACCTCCGCGTAGGCGGCCAGGACGCCGGCCAGCGTCTCGCCCGGCAGCAGGCGGAAATCGTCGGCCCGCTGGTCCAGGTCGGCCTGCGTCATGTTCATGAAGTCGGGCATCGCGGACGGGCCCTCGAAGAGGAAGTCGACCCAGGACCGCTCGACGTCCGCGACGTGCTTGATCAGACCGCCCAGGCACAGTTCGCCCGCCGTGGTCCGCAGGCCGGCCTGCTCGTCGGTCAGGTCGCGCGTGGTGTGCCGCAGGAAGTGGCGCTGCGTGGCGAGCTGCGCGAGCAGGTCGGCCCGCTCGCCGGTGACCGCGGGGGCGGTGGTGGTCGCGGTGTCGCTCATGTCGGTACCTCCGTGGATGCTCCGTGTCGTCGGCCCCTGCCGTCCGACGTGATCCACAGTAGGGGTCGTATAGGTCAGATCCTGTCCTCCACTCCGCCCCGGACTGCGACTCTGACGTCCTGTCAGCGCCCTGTGGGCGGGGTGACAGCGGTACCAGTGCGCTGTCGGCGGGCCGACAGCGGCCGGCGGGAGGCTGGTGCGTGGAAGTGACCGATCCAAGGGAGGCACGCCATGTCGAACAGCACCAGGCCGCACCACTCGCGCACCACCTCGGTCCTGGTCTCCGGCGCCGGGATCGCCGGCACCGCCCTCGCCCACTGGCTCGACCGCTACGGCTTCCGGGTCACCGTCGTCGAGCGAGCCCCGTCGCTGCGCGGCGGCGGCCAGCCGGTGGACATCCGCGGCAACGCCCTGGACGTCATCGACCGGATGGGTCTGCTGGCCGAAGTCCGGTCGCGGCGCACCGGGCTGCGCGGAATGTCCCTGGTCGACGCGGACGGCCGCGAACTGAGCCGCACCACCGGGTGGACGGCCGGCGGCGGCCCCATCGACGGCCCCGACGTGGAGATCCTGCGCGACGAGCTCGCCGTCCTGCTCGTCGGAGCGGCCTGCCCCGGCGTCGAGTACCGCTTCGACGACTCCATCGACACCCTGGTCCAGGACGAGGAAGGGGTCCGGGTCCGCTTCCGCAGCGGCGCCGAGCGCTCCTACGACCTCCTGGTGGGCGCGGACGGGCTGCACTCCCACACCCGGCGCCTGGTCTTCGGTCCCGAGCGCGACTACCTGCGCCCGATCGCCACCTACCTCGCCGGCTGGAGCGCGCCCAACCACCTCGGACTCGACCGCTGGCAGGTGGTCCACCGGCCCGCCGGCGGTGGCGGCCGGATGTGCATGGCGATGACCGTCCGCGACAACACCGAGCTGCGCTTCTTCCTCGGCTTCGGCTCCGACGAGCCCGTCGAGCGGATGCTGCCGCGCGACCCGGCCGAGCAGCGCCGCCTGGTCGCCGAGCGCGCCGCCGGGATGGGCTGGGAGGTGCCGCGCTTCCTGGCGGCACTGGGGGAGACGGACGTGTTCCACTACGACGTCGTCGCCCAGATCACGATGGACCGCTGGTCGCGCGGCCGGGTGGTGCTGCTCGGCGACGCCGGCTACTGCTGCTCGCCGCTCACCGGCCAGGGCACCAGCGTGGCCCTGACCGCGGCCTACGTCCTGGCCGGGGAACTGCACACGGCCGACGGTGACCACCGGGCGGCCTACCCCGCCTACGAGCGGCGCCTGCGCGACCACGTCGCCGCCAACCAGGCGATCCTGGAGCTGACCGGCCACCGGCTGGACGCCGACGCCGTGGAGGAGCCCGGATCCTTCGGCGGCTTCGACGAGCCCGGCCCGGAGATGGACGCGGTCTACCGCGCCGCTACGGTCTTCGACCTGCCCGACTACTGACCGGCCGTCGACACGCCCGTGGCCCCGGCCCGCCGAACGG
>NZ_JBHVIV010000152.1:0-9777 GCF_042799475.1 Kitasatospora sp. NPDC057692
GGCTCCCCCGCGTGGCGCCCCGGGTCGCCCCCCCCCCCCCTAAGCCGCGGGGCCCCCCCCCGGCCCGGACCGGGCCGAGTCGGGACCGCCCCGGGTGCCCTCAGGGCTTCCGGACGGTGAGCCATTCGTGCATCACCGACAGCAGGTGGCCGGTCTCCACCGGCTTGGTGATGTGGTCGGTGGCGCCGGCCTCCAGGGACTTCTCCTTGTCGCCCTTCATCGCCTTGGCGGTCAGCGCGATGATCGGCAGACCGGCGAACTGGGGCATCCGGCGGATCGCCTCGGTGGTCGCGTAGCCGTCCATCTCCGGCATCATGATGTCCATCAGGACCAGCGCGACGTTCTCGTGCTGCTCCAGCATCTCGATGCCCTCGCGGCCGTTCTCGGCGTACAGCACGGTCAGGCCGTGCTGCTCCAGCACGCTGGTGAGGGCGAACACGTTGCGGACGTCGTCGTCGACGATCAGCACCTGCTCGCCGTCGAAGCGGGCGTCCGGGCGGCCCGACGGGCGGGGAGCCGCGACGGCCTCCGGCGCCCGGCCCTCGGCCGCCCTGCCCCCGATCCCACGGCCCGCCACGGGCCCGCCCACGGCCCCGCGGGCGTCCGGGCGCGGCGCGTCCACGGCGGCCGCGCGGCGGCGCTCCACGGCGCCCCTGCGGCGCACCTCGACCAGCTCCCGGACCTCCTGGGCCCAGTGGTCGGCCGGGCTCTCGCCCACCGGCACCGGCGTCCCGGCCGGGGTCACCCCCACCGCGGCGCGCAGGGCGGCCTGCCCCGCCTGCCCGCCGGCGTCCGGTGCCTCGGCGCGCAGCGGCAGGTACAGGGTGAACGTCGAGCCCTTGCCCAGCTCGCTCTCGGCGTGGATCTCGCCGCCGAGCAGCCGGGCGATCTCCCGGCTGATCGACAGCCCGAGGCCGGTGCCGCCGTACTTGCGGCTGGTGGTGCCGTCGGCCTGCCGGAACGGCTCGAAGATCTCCCGCAGCTTGTTGCCGGGGATCCCGATCCCGGTGTCGGAGACCGCGAAGGAGATCAGCGGGTCGTCCGGGCCCTTGATCGCGCCCGCCTCCAGCAGCTGCTCGCGCACGTGCTGCGGCACGTCCTGGCCGGCCGGGCTGATCGAGAAGTCGACGGCGCCGGTGTCGGTGAACTTCACCGCGTTGGAGATGAGGTTGCGCAGCACCTGCTGGAGCCGCTGCTCGTCGGTGTGCAGGGTGACCGGCAGGGCCGGCGAGACCCGCACGCCGAACTCCAGGTTCTTGTCCAGCGCGACCGGCTGGAAGGTCGCCTCGACGTAGTCGACCAGCTGGACCAGGGCGATCCGGGCCGGACGGACGTCCATCTTGCCCGCCTCGACCTTGGACAGGTCCAGGATGTCGTTGATCAGCTGGAGCAGGTCGGAACCGGCGCCGTGGATGGTGTCGGCGAACTCGACCTGCTTGGGCGACAGGTTGCCCTCGTTGTTGTCGGACAGCAGCTTGGCCAGGATCAGCAGCGAGTTCAGCGGGGTGCGCAGCTCGTGCGACATGTTGGCGAGGAACTCGCTCTTGTACCGGGAGGCCAGCGCGAGCTGCTCGGCGCGCTCCTCCAGGACCTGCCGGGCCTCCTCGATCTCGCTGTTCTTGATCTCGATGTCACGGTTCTGCTGGGCGAGCTGCTCGGCCTTCTCCTGCAGCTCCTCGTTGGTGCGCTCCAGCTCCTCCTGGCGCGCCTCCAGCTCGGCCGAGCGCATCGAGAGCTCGGCGGTCAGCCGCTGGGACTCCAGCAGCAGGCCCTCGGTCTTGGTGTTGACGCTGATGGTGTTGACGGTGACGCCGATGAGGTCGGCGATCTGGTTGAGGAAGTCCAGCGCGACCGTGGTGAACGAGCTGAAGGTGGCCAGCTCGATCACGCCCAGCAGCCGGCCCTCGAACAGCACCGGGAGCACCACGATGTGGGCCGGCGAGGCCTCGCCCAGGCCGGAGGCGATCTTCAGGTAGCCGGGCGGCGCCTCCTTGAGGATGATCGCCCGCTTCTCCACCGCCGCCTGGCCGATCAGCGACTCACCGGGCCGGAAGGTGGTCGGCATCGCCCGCCGCTGGTAGCCGTAGCTGCCGATCAACCGCAGCACGGTGTCGTTCTCGTCGTCGTCCTCGGTGATCAGCTCGGCGGTGCGGCCGGCCGGCTGGGCGAGGAAGAAGGCGCCGTGCTGCGCCGAGACCACCGGGGTGAGCTCGGTCATGATCAGCGAGGCCACCGCCTCCAGGTCGCGCCGCCCCTGCAGCAGGCCAGAGATCCGCGCCAGGTTGGTCTTCAGCCAGTCCTGCTCCTGGTTGGTGCGGGTGGTCTCGCGCAGGTTGGCGATCATCTGGTTGATGTTGTCCTTGAGCTCGTCGAGCTCGCCGGCGGCGTCCACGTCGATCCGCAGCGACAGGTCGCCCCTGGTCACGGCGGTGGCGACCTGCGCGATCGCGCGCACCTGCCGGGTGAGGTTGTTGGCCAGCTCGTTGACGGACTCGGTCAGGTCCTGCCAGGTGCCGTCCACGCCCGGCACCCGCGCCTGGCCGCCGAGCCGTCCGTCGGTGCCCACCTCGCGGGCGACCCGGGTGACCTCGTCGGCGAACGCCGACAGCTGGTCGACCATGGTGTTGATGCTGGTCTTGAGCTCCAGGAACTCGCCGCGCGCGTCGACGTCGATCTTCTGCGACAGGTCGCCGCGGGCCACCGCCGTGATCACCAGCGCGATGTTCCGCACCTGGCCGGTGAGGTTGTTGGCCATCAGGTTGACGTTGTCGGTCAGGTCCTTCCAGATCCCGGCCACGCCCGGCACGCTCGCCTGGCCGCCCAGGGTGCCGTCGGTGCCCACCTCGCGGGCCACCCTGGTCACCTCGACCGCGAACGCCGACAGCTGGTCGACCATGGTGTTGAGGGTCCCGGCCAGCCCGGCGACCTCGCCCTGGGCCTCGATGGAGATCTTCTTGGAGAGGTCGCCCGAGGCCACCGCGGCCGCCACCTCGGCGATGTTCCGCACCTGGCTGGTCAGGTTCGACGCCATGAAGTTGACGTTGTCGGTCAGGTCCTTCCAGATGCCCGACACCCCGCGCACCCGGGCCTGGCCGCCGAGGTTCCCCTCGGTGCCCACCTCGCGCGCCACCCGGGTGACCTCGTCGGCGAACGCCGACAGCTGGTCCACCATGGTGTTCACGGTGGTGACCAGCTCCAGGATCTCGCCCCGGGCGTCGACGGTGATCTTCTTCGAGACGTCGCCCCGGGCGACCGCCGTGGTCACCTCGGCGATGTTGCGGACCTGGCTGGTCAGGTTGTTGGCCATCAGGTTGACGCTGTTGGTGAGGTCCTTCCAGGTGCCGGACACCCCCGGCACGCTCGCCTGGCCGCCGAGGATGCCCTCGGTGCCGACGTCCCTCGCCACCCGGGTCACCTCGTCCGCGAAGGCGCCCAGCTGGTCGACCATCGTGTTGATGGTGTTCTTCAGCTCCAGGATCTCCCCGCGCGCGTCCACCTGGATCTTCTGCGAGAGGTCGCCGCGCGCGACGGCGGTGGTCACCTGGGCGATGTTCCGCACCTGGTCGGTGAGGTTGTTCGCCATGAAGTTGACGTTGTCGGTGAGGTCCCGCCAGACGCCGGCCGCCCACGGCACCTGCGCCTGCCCGCCCAGCCGCCCCTCGGTGCCCACCTGGCGGGCCACCCGGGTCACCTGCTCGGCGAAGCCGGAGAGCTGGTCGACCATCGTGTTGATGGTGTTCTTCAGCTCCAGGATCTCCCCGCGCGCGTCCACCTCGATCTTCTGCGAGAGGTCGCCGCGGGCCACCGCCGTGGTCACCTGCGCGATGCTGCGGACCTGGCCCGTCAGGTTGTCCGCCATGAAGTTCACCGAATCGGTGAGGTCCCGCCAGACCCCGGCGACACCCGGCACCTGCGCCTGGCCGCCCAGCCGGCCCTCGGTGCCCACGTCCCGGGCCACCCGGGTCACCTGCGCCGCGAAGCCGTTCAGCTGGTCCACCATCGTGTTGACGGTGTTCTTCAGCTCCAGCATCTCGCCGGCCACCTCGACCGTCACCTTGCGGGACAGGTCGCCCTTGGCCACCGCGGTGGTCACCTGCGCGATGTTGCGCACCTGCGCGGTCAGCCGGCCGGCCATGGTGTTGACCGAGTCCCCGAGGTCCTTCCAGCTGCCGGACACGCTGCGGACCTTCGCCTGGCCGCCCAGCTTGCCCTCGGTGCCGACCTCGCGGGCCACCCGGGTCACCTCGTCGGTGAACTCCGACAGCTGGTCCACCAGCCCGTTGACGGTCCGGCCGATCTTCAGGTACTCGCCGCGCAGCGGGTGGCTCACCCCGTTGCTGTGCAGCGAGCGCAGCTCCATCTTCTGGTCCAGGTCGCCCTCGGCGATCGAGGTCAGCACCCGGCCCACCTCGGCCATCGGCCGCGCCAGGTCGTCGATCAGCGCGTTGCAGTTGTCGACCGCCGCCATCCAGGCGCCCTCGCCGGCGCCCGTCTCCAGCCGCTCGTTCAACCGGCCCTCGCGGCCCACCGCCCGCCGCACCCGGGCCAGCTCGCCCGTCAGGTGCTGGTTGCGCTCCGCCACCTCGTTGAAGACCGCGGCGATCTCCGCCAGCGGACCGTCCCCGGGCACCGTCAGCCGGCGCCGGAAGTTTCCGTCCCGCATCGCCGTCAACGCGGCCAGCAGCTTGCGCAGCTCGGCCGGCTCGGCGCCGCGGCTGTGGTTGACACGCCGGCCGGCCGCGCTCCGCGGCGCGGCCCCGGGGCGCCCGCCACGCTGAGCGGGCGGCGTCGTACCGGTTGCGTCCTTGGTGGCCGAACTCAACGGGCCCCTCCCAGATCGTGAACTGTCCGGCGCCCCGCGCACGCGCCCCGGCCGGGGCCCGCTCGCGCAGCACCGTCCCGGCGCTACCGTCCCGGCGGACGGTCAGGCCCACCGGAACCCGCAACGACCGTACTGCTCGGACCGGACATCGCGGACCCCCCAGTCTGGCAGCACTCGCGCCCGGTACAAGCGCGGTTGCGCTCGGTTGGTGCCGGGCCGTCCGAAACGGGTGGGCAGAATCACCCTCCGGTGCCTGTTTCGGCTCCCCGCCCCCACGGGGAACCAAGCGGAAAGTAGGGTGGAGCGCTGCACCGGGCCACAACCGCCCCCGGCGCCGCCGCCCACCCCGCCGGCGCGCACCCGGATCGCGGCGCCGCACCCCCGGACAGCCAGGGCCAGAGCAGAGGAGACGTGGCAACGTGGTCACCGCGCGCGCAGCCGCCACCTTCGAACCCGTGGGTCGGTCGGCCGGTGCCGCCCGTTCCTTCGTCCGGGACGCCCTGCTGGGCTGGGGCCTGCCCGAGGTCGTCGACGACGCGGTGGTCCTGGTCAGCGAACTCGTCACCAACGCGGTCGTGCACGCCGGCACCGACGCCGAGGTGTGCTGTCTGCGCGAGGACGGCACCGTACGGATCGAGGTCACCGACCGCCACCCCGAACGCGGCCTGCCGACCTTCACCGACGTCCCCACCACCGCGTCCGACCACTACGCCGACGCCGACGGCGAGGGCGGCCGCGGCCTGCTGATGTGCGCCGCGCTCGCCGAGCGCTGGGGCGTCGAGTACGGCTCCGGCCGCAAGACCGTCTGGTTCCGGCTCACCCTGCCCGCGCACACCGCCGGCACCCGCTACGCCCTGCCCGCCGCCCCCGGCGGCGAACTGCCCCGCAACCGCGGCCCGGTCCACGTCGCCGTCGTCCAGCTCGACGACGACGGCCGGGTGCTCGCCTGGAACCCCGACGCCGAGGCGCTCTTCCAGCACCCCGCCGACGCCGTGCTCGGCCGCCCCTGGGCCGAACTCGCCGTCTGGCCGCAGTCCGCCGACAACGGCCCGGGCCTCGCCGCCGTCCTGCGGCTCGCCCGCTGGGAGGGCGGCTACGCGCTGCGCCGCGCCGACGGCGACGAGGTCGACGTCTACGGCGTCCAGGTCCGGCTGCGCGACACCGACGGCACCCCGACCACCCTCTGTCTGCTCGTCCTCGACGACGACCGCGCCGTCCTGCGCTCCCCCGCCCGCGCCCTGCCCGGCGACCGCGGCGAATCCACCGGCCGGCTCGACCTGCTGGCCGGCCTCAGCACCGGCGAGGACCTCGACACCCTGCTGCAGCACACCGTCGAACGGGCCCGCGACCTGCTCGACGCCGACGCCGCGTACCTGCTGCTCACCACCGACGACGAGGCCGAGTTCGAACTGCGCGCCAGCACCGGACTGCCCCTCGCGCCGCGCCCGCACAGCCGGTTCCCGGTCGACACCGGCAACCGCTACGACTCGCCCCGCCTCCCCTCCGTCCACGAGGACCTCACCACCCGGCCCACCGGCCTGCCCGTCCTCGACGACAGCGGACTGCGCTCCCTGCTCACCGTCCCGCTCAAGGTCGAGGGCCGGCTGATCGGCTCGCTCGGCATCGCCACCGGCGTCCCCGGCCGCTACGACAACGAGGACGCGCTGCGCCTCCAGTTCGCCGCCGACCGGCTCGCCCTGGCCGTCGAGTCCACCCGGCTCGCCGAGCTCGAACGGCTGCGCCGCGGTTCGCTCTCCTTCCTCGTCGAGGCCTCCGACCTGCTCGCCGGCACCCTCGAACACGAGCAGACGCTCGCCCTGATGGCCCAGATGGCCGTCCCCACCCTGTCCTCCTGGTGCGCCGTCTACACCAACGGCGACCACGGCGCGCCCGCCTCGCTCGCCTTCGTCCTGCACGAGGACGAGGACCGCATCGACCCGCTGCGCGCCCTGCTCGACAAGACGCCCGCCCCGGACGCCGGCCCCACCCACGGCACCCGGTTCTGGACCGCCCCCACCGAGACCGCCGAGAGCCACGGCTTCGCCCACGAACCCGGCCTCACCGGCCTGCTCGGCGAGACCGTCGTCCTGCCGCTGACCGCCCGCAACCGGGTGATCGGCCTGCTCGCCCTCGGCACCGCGGCCGGCGTGCGCTTCCGCCAGGAGGTCCTGGAGCTCGCCGAGGACCTCTCCCGCCGGGCCGCCCTCGCCCTGGACAACTCGCGGCTGTACTCCGAGCGCACGGCCACCAGCCAGGCCCTGCAGCGCAGCCTGCTGCCGCCGGACCTGCCCGACATCCCGGGCGTCGAGGTGGACGTCTACTACCAGGCCGCCGGCGAGGGCAACGAGGTCGGCGGCGACTTCTACGACCTCTTCCCGATCCGCGAGGGCACCTACGGCTTCGCGATCGGCGACGTCTGCGGCACCGGCCCGGAGGCCGCCTCGGTGACCGGCCTCGCCCGGCACTCGCTGCGGCTGCTCGCCCGCGAGGGCCTGGACGCCCCGCAGGTGCTCAGCCGGCTCAACACCGCCATCCTGGACGAGGGCGCGCGCAGCCGCTTCCTCACCCTGCTGTACGGCGAACTGACGCCCCGTCCGGACGGCAGCACCGAACTCTCCCTGGTCTGCGCGGGCCACCCGCTGCCGCTGCGTCTGCGCACCGACGGCCGGGTCGACCGGGCCGCCACCCCGCAGCCGCTGCTCGGGGTCATGGACGACCTCGACCTCACCGCCGAGCACCTGGTGCTCAACCCCGGCGAGGTCCTGCTCTGCGTCACCGACGGCGTCACCGAACGCCGCGAGGGCCGGCGGATGCTCGGCGACGACGGCCTCGCCGAGGTGCTCACCGGCTGCACCGGGCTGACCGCCGGAGCGGTCGCCCTGCGCGTCCAGCGGGCCGTCGAGCGGTTCGCCCCGGAGCCGCCGTCCGACGACATGGCGATCCTCACCCTGCGGGTGCCGACCCAGCGGACCGCCTGAGCCCCCGTCGGTGCGACGGCTGTCGCACCTGTCGCACCGATGTCCGTCCCTGAACGAACCATGCCGGGGACGGTCGTAAAATGTGCGATTCACAAGGGTACAAGCCCGCTCACCCTGGGTACACCGATCTCACCGGGGAATCCCCCGGAGGGGACGTGACCAGCGGCTCTCCCGCTGGCCCAGCATGCCGACCGCAGCCGTCGCACGCTCCAGCCGTGCGCGCCCGGAGCGGTCACGCGCCTTCATCTCATCGCCACTCACCCGCGTTCACTGCGCCCTGCGCGCGCCCATGAGTGAAAGGAGCCTCCGGTGAGCAACGAAGCTACCGGGGCACTGAACGCCCGCTCCTCCGGCGCCGACGCCGGTAACCTCGGTTACCTCGCACTCGGCCTGACCCTGCTCGCCTTCGGTCTTCTCTCCACCGGCGTGCTCAGTGGCACCGCCGTCGGGAACTCGGCCCACCTCGCGCACATCCTCGGCGGCCTCACCCTGTTCATCGCGGGCCTCTGGCAGTTCCGCGGCGGCGAGGGCTTCACCGGCACCGCCTTCACGAGCCTCGGCGCCTTCTGGGCCACCTGGTCCACGGCGTCCGGCGCCGGCAAGAACGCGGCCGGCCTGTTCCTGCTCCTGTGGGCCCTGCTCGCCCTCACCCTGACCGCGGCCGCCTGGAACGCCGGACTGCTCAGCCGGGCCGTCTACGGCCTGCTGACGGTCTCCCTGGTGCTCAGCGCGATCGCCACCTTCAACACCTCCGGCGGCCTCGCCAAGGCGGCCGGCTGGATCGCCGCCGCCTCCGGGCTGGCGGCCTGGTACTGGGCCACCGCGTCGCTGACCAACAGCGCGTGGGGCCGTGAGGCCCTGCCGGTCAGGTAACGGCGGGACCACCGACGGGCCGGACCCACCCCCCACGGGGCCCGGCCCGTCGGCGTGCCGCCGTGCCGTCCCCCCGCGCGGCTCCTCAGCCCCGGGCCCCCAGCCGCTCCCGCTCCTGCGCCGGCCGGACCTCCGCCACCCGCCCGGCCCGCCACCGGGCGAAGGCGCGCTGCGCCGCGTAGGCCAGCAGCAGGATCGCCACCGCGACCAGCCCGTCCGCCCAGAAGTGGTTGGCCGTCACCACCACGACCGTGATCGTCAGCACCGGGTGCAGCACGATCAGCCAGCGCAACGGGCTCCGCGACACCCGCACCACGGCGACCGCCACCAGCACGCACCAGGCCACGTGCACCGAGGGCATCGCCGACAGCTGCGCCGCCTTGACCACCCCGCCGACCGTGCCGCCGTACACCGACTGCCCGTACTCCGCGGCGACGTCGACGAACCCGTTCTCCGGCAGCATCCGGGGCGGCGCCACCGGGAGGAACTGGACGGCGAGGCAGACCGCCGTCGTGATGACCACCGTGGTCCGCACCCAGGCATACCGCTCGCGGTGCCTGAGGAAGACCCAGACCAGCACCGCGATCATCACGGTGAAGTGCATCGACGCGTAGTAGTAGTTCGCCAGCTTCACCAGCGCCGGGTACGGTGTCACCGCCGCCTGCCAGGACGCCTCGTCGGGCAGGCCGACCGCCAGCTCCGTCCGGTGGATCCAGCGGGCCCGGTCCAGCGCGTGCTCGGTACTCATCAGCGAGAGCCGCCCGACGAGCTGCCAGAGCGCGAACAGCGCGAGGAGGGTGCCGGCCTCCCGCAGGATCGCCGAGAGCCCCTTCCGCCGCACCCGGGCGGCCGCGTACGCGCCACCGTAGAGAGCGACCGCGGTGCCCCCGGCGGACTGCCAGGTCAGGGTCAGGTTCTGCAACGGTTCGCGCCTCTCCACCAAGCTCCGATGTGGTGGGGAGACGTTAACGCAAAAAGACCCCCTCCTGAACCGGAGGGGGTCTTTTTGGAATGATTGTTCGGCGGCGTCCTACTCTCCCACAGGGTCCCCCCTGCAGTACCATCGGCGCTGTGAGGCTTAGCTTCCGGGTTCGGAATGTAACC
>NZ_JBHVIV010000153.1:0-9731 GCF_042799475.1 Kitasatospora sp. NPDC057692
GGGCCCCCCGCGGGGGGGGGGCGCCGGGCCCCCCCCCCCCCGGCCCCCCCCGGGGGGGGGGCCCCGGGCCCCCCCCCCGCGGGGGCCCGGCCGGGCCCCCCGTCCGGGCCCACGGCGTCACTCGGTTGCCACCGGGTCGCTAGACCGCCCGGTTGCGCCGCTGCGCCAGCTCGTCCGCCGGGTCGTGGCCGACCACCGTCTCACCGGTGTCGGTGCGCTCCGCGTGCAGCCGCACCAGGGTCAGCTCCAGCTCCCGCCAGACCGCGCCGACCGCGATCCCGAAGACCCCCTGGCCGCCCTTCATCAGGTCGACCACCTGCTGGGGCGTCGTGCACTCGTACACCGTCGCCCCGTCGCACATCAGCGTCAGTCCGGCCAGATCGGCGATCTCGGCGGCCTGCAGATGGGCGACCGCCACCCGGATGTTCTGCAGCGAGACGCCGGCGTCCAGCAGCCGCTTGACGATCTTCAGCAACAGGATGTCGCGGAAGCTGTAGAGCCGCTGGCTGCTCGCCGGGTACACCGAGCGGACGCTGGGCTCCAGCAGGCCGGTGCGGGCCCAGTAGTCCAGCTGGCGGTAGGTGATCCCGGCCGCCGTGCAGGCGGTCGGTCCCCGGTAGCCGATCAGCTCGGACGTCGGCGAGAGCCGCTCCAGGGCCGGCTGGCCGGGCTGGACCGCCGGGAACCGGCCAACCCTCGGCAGCTCCGCCGTCCGGGGCAGTTCGGTCACCGTGCGGGCGGTGCGCGGCAGGTGTACGGCGCACAGGCCTCCCGCGGCCACTTCATCGCCAGTGCCGGTCATGCCTACCTCCGTCCACTCGTGCTGCGGGCAACGGGCCGCGGGCGATCGGACACCCGGGCAGCCCCTCCTGACGGTAGGCAGTCCCCTATGGCCCGTCAACGATCGCCACGCCGAGCCGAACAGACCGCATCACTCAGGAGGGTGGTTTTTCGTGCCCCTAGTGTGGGTAGATGGGAGCATTTTGGCAAAACAACCGCACCGGCCGCGGAACAGCGGCCTTCCGGCCGGTCCCGCGGCGCTCGCGGCCGCTCCGCGCCGCTACTGCGGGCCGCCCCCGCCGAAGTCCTCCGGCGACACCTGGTCGAGGAACTCGCGGAACTTCTCGACCTCGTCCTCCTGCTCGTCCGGGATCGCGATGCCCGCCTCGGCGAGCACCTCCTCGCTCCCGTAGATCGGCGTACCGGTGCGCAGCGCCAGCGCTATCGCGTCGGACGGCCGGGCGCTCACCTCCACCCCGCCGGCGAAGACCAGCTCGGCGTAGAAGACGCCCTCGCGCAGATCGGTGATCCGGACCTCGGTGAGCTGCTGGCCGAGCGCCTCCAGGACATCCTTGAACAGGTCGTGCGTCAGCGGGCGCACCGGCGTCATGCCCTGCTGGGCGAAGGCGATCGCGGTCGCCTCGCCGGGGCCGATCCAGATCGGCAGGTACCGATCGCCCCCGACCTCCCGCAGCAGCACGATCGGCTGGTTGGAAGGCATCTCCACCCGGACACCCACGACGTCGAGCTCATTCACACAGGCAACCCTATGGCTCCCGACCCGGATATGAAAGCGCAGCGCCGATGCCGCTGGTCAGGGCGGTGGCCGCGGCGGGCGGGTGTTACGACCGGATCCGCAGACCGGCCTGCACCATCGCCGCGTGCAGGCGGACGGACAGTGTCGCGAGCTCCCGGGCGGTGGCCTCGGCGTGCGCCCTGGTCTGCGGGTTGCGGTGCCGCCGCAGCGGCGCCACCACCTGTTCGACCAGGGCGATCTCCCGGTCCGCGGCGGCCTTCATGGCCCGCAGGTGGCGCGGCTCCAGCCCGTACCGGCCGAGCTCGGCGACCAGCCGGGCGACCTGCAGCGCCTCGCCGTCGTAGCCGCCGTCCGGCCCGGGCGCGACCAGCCCGTAGGACTCCCACTCGGCCAGTGCGGCCTCGCCGGCCTCGGCGGCCGCCAGCAGCTCCGCCCGGCCCAGCCGGACCCCGGCGGAGGCCTCGGCCGAGGCGGTCAGCTCGCGGTCCGCCTCCTCCACCGGCCCGGGCCGGGTGTCCGCGGCCCCGGGCAGCGCGGGCGGGCTCTCGCCGCGCTCGATCGCGTCGAGGTGCTCGCGGATCACCCGCAGCGGAAGGTAGTGGTCGCGCTGCATCCGCAGCACGTAGGCCAGCCGCTCGACGTCGGCCGGGCTGAACTTGCGGTACCCCGAGGGCGTGCGCTGCGGCTCGACCAGCCCCTCCGCCTCCAGGAAGCGGATCTTGGAGATGGTGACCTCGGGGAAGTCGTCGCGCAGGAAGGCCAGCACGGCGCCGATGCTCAACAGCTCGTCAGCACCGCGCCGCCGCCCGGCGGGCCGGTCCGGGCGGACCGGCTGCCTGGGGGCCGCGACCACCCCCCGCGCGCCCTGGTCCGGCCGGGGGCCGGACGGCGCGGGGGTGGCCGCCCCGAGAGGAGAGGAAGGGGTGTTCGTACTCACTCGGGCTCCTGCCGACGTTGGTTTCAGTACCCCCGGTTGTGGCTGGCGAAGAAGACCAGCCGGTACTTCCCGATCTGCACCTCGTCGCCGTTGTTCAGAGCGACCTCGTCGATCCGCTCCCGGTTGACGTAGGTGCCGTTCAGGCTGCCGACGTCGGCGACGGTGAAGCCGCCGCCCGGCGTCCGGCGGAACTCCACGTGCTTGCGGGAGACCGTGACGTCGTCCAGGAAGATGTCGCCCTGCGGGTGGCGGCCCGCAGTGGTCTTGTCCGAGTCCAGCAGGAACCGGCTGCCGGAGTTCGGGCCGCGCTGGACGATCAGCAGCGCCGAGCCCGGCGGCAGCGCGTCGATCGCCGCCAGCACCTCGGCCGAGAGCGCCGGCGTACCGGTCCCGGTCGTGGTGTTGGGGTCGTAGGACTCCAGGCCGGAGATCGAGATGGTCGAGGTGGTCTCGGCCGAACCCTCGGGCAGCAGCCCGCCGCGCAGCGCCGTACCGCAGTTGGAGCAGAACCGCGCCGAGGCCGGGTTCGGGTTGCCGCACCTGGGGCACGGAGTGGGGCCAGCCATGTTCACAGCCTCCTGGCGCGGCACACCCGACGGGTTGTGCCCGGCGTACGGATCCGGGGCAAACCCTCCACCAGAGGTTGAGGGTCCTGTCGGGAAACCTATGCGCGGCGCGCCGGAAGGGTCAACCGACGCGCCGTAGCCCGCCTGATTCCCCGCGTACTGGGCTCCGCCGTCGCGGTAGAGCGGACGCTCGGCGTACTCGCCGCCCTCGGGGGCGGAGCGCATGCCCGGCACGGCGGGCTCGTCGTCCCGGCGGTGCAGCGCGGTGGGCGCCTCCGCCGCGGCCGCGCCGCGGCCCTTGTTACGACCGAACAACTTCGAGAAGAAACTCACGGGCGAATCCCCTTGCGTGTGACAGACCCGCCCGTGGGGCAGGGTGGGAACCTCGGACAGGGTGCCGGCCCGGTCGTGGATCGGGCCGGCCGGAGTGGCACTCCGAACATGACGGTCACTTCGGAGCCGGCTTGGCGTACTGCGGCGTCTTCGGATCGACGAGGGCGTCGACGACCACCTTCTGCTGCTGGGAGATCGTCGCGCGCGCCTGGTGACTCTCCAGGGTACGGACCACACCTCCCGGAATGTTCAACGCGGGCGTGAGGTCCTGCGGATTCCCCACGACGGTGAAGCGGTAGGGCGCCGAGACCTTCTTGCCGTCGATCTGCACACCGCCGCCGGACGCGTCCGTGAAGTAGGTGTTGACCACCACGCGCACATCGTTGATCTGAATCGCCTCCGCCCCCGCCGCTCGGAGTTCCTGCAGGGTGTCCAGCAGCATATCCGCCTTCACCTGCCCTTGGGGATCATCGACCGTCAGTACGATGCCCGGACCGGTGGCCCGGACGGTCCCGGCGAGGACGCCGAGTTCCGTCGCCTTCTTCCTGGTCTGCTCCTGGGCCTCCTTGGCCTGGTTGGAGCTGTTCTCCAACTTGGCCAGGGACTGCTCCAGCTCCGCCTTCTCCTGCTGGAGACGCTGCTGCCGGCTGTCCAGTTCGTCGAGGATCCGGACCAGGTCCTCCTGCCGCGCGCCGCGCAGCTGGCTGTGGTGGTCGTTGGTCGAGCGGACCTGGATCGCCAGCCCCAGGCCGAGCGAGAACAGCAGCAGGGCCACCACCAGCTGACCGCGCGACACCCGCGGCGGCCACAGCGCCGCCATCAGCCGGCGCCGTCCGGCGTGCCGGTCGACCGTCTGGGCGGACACCGACATCGGGGCGTGCTCGGGCTCCTCCTGGTCGTCCTCGAACTCCGGCCCCTCCTCGGCCTCCGGCGCCTGCCGGGGTTCCGGCGCCTCCTCGGCCTCCGGTGCCTTCCCGGGTTCTGGAGTGACGGAGTCCGCACCGAGCGCCTCCGCCGCCACTTCCGGCGCACGCGCGGGCGCAGGCATCACCACCGGGGCGCGCCCGGGAGCGCGCGGGGCGGCCCCGGCCTCGGGCTCGGCGTCGGAGCCGCCGCGCGGGGCGTCCACGGGCCGCTGCGGCACCGCCTCGGGCGCCGCCACCGGGCCCGCCGGGAGGGCCTTCCGCACCGGGGCCCCCTCGATCTGCGCAGCGGTCACCGCCCCGCTCCCGGGTCCTTCCCCGCGCTTCGCGTCCTGCACAACTTCTCCCGCCGATCCGTCCGATTTCTCCTCCGCCGCGCGCCCGCGGTCCGGCTCAGGCACGGAAGACATGGCGCCGGATGGCCGCGGCGTTGGAGAAGATGCGGATGCCGAGGACGACGACCACGCCCGTGGACAGCTGCGAGCCGACGCCGAGCTGGTCGCCGAGGAAGACGATCAGCGCCGCGACCACCACGTTGGACAGGAACGAGACGAAGAACACCTTGTCGTCGAAGATCCCGTCCAGCATCGCGCGGACGCCGCCGAACACCGCGTCCAGCGCCGCCACCACCGCGATCGGCAGGTAGGGCACCACGGCGTCGGGCACCTCGGGCTGGACGAAGAGTCCGACGACGACCCCGATCACGAGACCCAGTACGGCAATCACGGTGTAGTTGCTCCTGTCGCTGCGGAGGACGACCCGCTGGTGGTCGCGGTGGTCGGGCGGGAGGTCGTGCTCTTACTGGCCGGGGCGCTCGACGAGCGCTTCCCGCTCGCCTTCGCCGACGGCGACGCCTCGGCGGAGGGGCTCGCGGACGAACGCCCCGTCGGGGTCGGGCTCGCGCCGGGGCCGCTGGCCGAGGTTCCGGTCGGGCTCGCCGACGGACCGGCCGGCGGACTCCCGGTCGCGCTCGGCGAGGCCTCGGGGGTGGCGGGCTGGGCGGTCCGCAGCGTGACGCCGACGGCGGCGGGCAGGGTGAGGCTCTTCTGCGCCGAGATGGTCGACTTGATGCCGTACTTCTCCTGCAGCAACCGCAGGTACTGGCCCGCCATGGCGTTCTCGAAGGCGCCCACCAGCTTGGGCCCGTCCCCGAGCGCCTGCACGGTGTACGGCGGCACCAGCGGCCGGTTGTCCACCAGCACGGCCTCGCCGGCCGCGCGGATCGCCGAGAGCGCGGTGAGCCGCTGCCCGTTGATCGAGACGGCCTCCGCGCCCGAGGCCCAGAGTCCGTTCACCACCAGCTGGAGGTCCCGGTCGCGCAGCCGTCCGCTGTTGGAGAAGCCCTGCCCGGAGCGCGGGTCGACGTTCCCGCCGGAGCCGGTGCCGGGCGCGTCCTCCACCACCAGCTTCACACCGGGTCCGGTCACCTCGCCGAGGCCGACCGCGCCGGCCACCGCCGCCGAGTCGCCGTCGCCCGAGGCGAGCGCCTGCTGCTGGGTGTTCTCGACCTTCCGACGCAGGTCCTGGACCTGCTGCTGGAGGTGGTCGGCCGAACCGTTGGCGTCGTTGATCCGGTGGATCAGGGCGTCGCGCTCCCGGGCGAGCGTGGGCTCCGCCTTGTGCGCGTTCACCGCCCCGACCGTGACGACCGCGCCGACGAGCGCCAGCCCGGCCCCCAGCGTCAGCAGGCCACGCGCCGTCCCGGGTATCCGGTACGGCCCGTCCCCGCCCCGGGCGGCCGCCGCCTCGGCGTACCCCTCGTCCAGGCTGTGGTCCATGACGTTGGTCAGCAGGGACATCGAGGCGTCCGGACGGTTGTACCGTCCACTGCTGGCACCCTGCCCCGGCGTCGCTGACATGCGGACCATCGTCCCATGTCGCACGGGGCCCCCGCGCACGCCCCCTGACCAGGGAACATGCCAAACCGGGCGGACCGCGACCAACCGCGCGAAACGGACAGCGGGGCGGGACGGCACCGGCCGTCCCGCCCCGCCGCGGGCTCACCCCGGGCTCACCGCCCGGCGCCGTCCACCACCGCCGCCCACTCGTCGAGCAGGGCCTCGCTCGCCGCGTCGTCCGGGCCCTCGGCCCACAGGTGGGTGACCGCCTCGGCCGGGTCCGGCAGGACCAGCGTCCAGCGCCCGTCCGTCTCGACCACCCGGACGCCGTCCGTGGTGTCCAGCCGCCGGCTGCCGGCCGCCTCCACCACCGAGCGCATCACCATGCCCTTCGCCGCCCACGGCGTCGCGATGTCCCGCCGCCGGATGTGCGCCTGCGGGATCCGCGCGTCGATCTGGCTCAGCGTGAGCTGGGTGCGGGCCACCAGGCCGACCAGCCGGACGAACGCCGCCGCCCCGTCCAGCACCCCGCTGAACTCGGGCACCACGAAGCCGCCGCGCCCGTCGCCGCCGAACACCGTGCCCTCGGCGGAGGCCGCCTTGGCCAGGTCGTCCGGCGTCGTGGTGGTCCAGATGACCTGTGTGCCGTGGTAGGCCGCGACCTGCTCGGCGATCCGGGTCGTCGTCACCGGCAGCGCCACCTGTCCGCTCCGCCGCTCCGCCGCGACCAGGTCCAGCAGGACCAGCAGCGCCCGGTCGTCGTCGATCACCCGGCCCAGCTCGTCCACGAAGGCCACCCGCTCGCCCACCGGGTCGAAGCGCACACCGAAGGCGGCGCGCGAGGAGGCGACCAGCTCGCCGAGCCTCGCCAGCCCGGCCCGCCGCTCCTCGGCGTCCTCGGTGGGCCGCGCCTCGTCCAGCCCGCTGGAGACGGTCAGCGCCTCCACCCCGAGCCGGCCGAGGATGCTGGGCAGAACGAGCCCCGCGCTGCCGTGCGCGGTGTCCACGACCACCTTCAGCCCCGCCTCCCGCACGCCCGTGATGTCCACGGTCCGCAGCAGGTTGCCCGCGTAGGAGTCGAAGACGCTGGACGGGAAGGTCAGGTCGCCGATCTCGCCGGGGAAGGCCCGCCGGTACTCCTGGCGCGCGTAGACGCGGTCGAGCTTGCGCTGCCCGGCCTGGGAGAGGTCGGCCCCGCGCTCGTCGAAGAACAGGATGTCCAGCGAGTCCGGCACCCCGGGCGTGGTCCGCAGGAAGATCCCGCCCGCGCTGCCCCGCGCCGTGTGCTGCCGGGCCACCGGCATCGGCACGTTCTCCAGGTCGCGGACGTCGATCGCGCTGGTCTGCAGGGCGGAGATCATCGCCCGCTTGAGCGCTCGCGCACCACGCGAGTGGTCACGCGCGATGGTGACGGTCGCCCCCTTCTTCAGGGTCGTCGCGTACGCCCCCGCCAGCCGGACGGCCAGCTCCGGGGTGATCTCGACGTTGAGGATGCCGGAGACTCCGCGCACCCCGAACAGGTGCTCCTGCCCCCGGGACTCCCAGATCACCGAGGTGTTGACGACGGCGCCGGCCTCGATCGTCTTGAACGGGTAGACCCGGACGTTGGCCGCGATGATCGACTCCTCGCCGACCAGGCACTCGTCCCCGATCACCGCGCCGTCCTCGATCCGCGCGGCCCGCATCACATCGGTGTTCTTGCCGACGACGCAGCCGCGCAGATTGCTCTGCGGCCCGACGTACACGTTGTCGTGGACGACCGCCTTGTGCAGGAAGGCGCCCCGCTTCACCACGACGTTGCTGCCGAGCACGGTGTGCTCGCGGATCTCCACGCCGGCCTCGACCTTGGCGTAGTCGCCGATGTACAGCGGGCCGCGGAGCACGGCCTCCGGGTCCACCTCGGCGCCCTCGGCCACCCAGACGCCCGGAGAGATCTCGAACCCGTCGAGCTCGACGTCGACCTTGCCCTCCAGGACGTCCGCCTGGGCCTTGCCGTAGCTCTCGTGGGTACCCACGTCCTCCCAGTAGCCCTCGGCCACGTAGCCGTAGACCCGCTTGCCCTCCTTGAGCAGCTGCGGGAACACGTCACTCGACCAGTCCACCGACTCGCCGGCCGCGACGTAGTCGAAGACCTCGGGTTCCATCACGTAGATACCGGTGTTCACGGTGTCCGAGAAGACCTGGCCCCAGGTCGGCTTCTCCAGGAAGCGCTCGACCCGGCCCTCGTCGTCGGTGATCGTGATCCCGAACTCCAGGGGATTCGGCACCCTGGTGAGACAGACGGTGACCAGTGCGTTCTTACTGCGGTGAAACTCGATCAATTCCGAGAGGTCGAAGTCCGTCAACGCGTCGCCGGAGATCACCAGAAAGGAGTCGTCCTTTAGGGCGTCCTCGGCGTTCTTGACACTCCCCGCAGTGCCGAGTGGCGTCTCCTCGTTCGCATAGGTGAGATGCATGCCCAGCTCTTCACCGTCACCGAAGTAGTTCTTCACCAGTGAGGCCAGGAACTGGACGGTCACGACTGTGTCGGAGAGACCGTGCCGCTTCAGCAGCCGAAGCACGTGCTCCATGATCGGCCTATTGGCGACCGGAAGCAGCGGTTTCGGCATGCTGGAGGTCATCGGGCGAAGCCGAGTGCCTTCGCCCCCTGCCATAACAACGGCTTTCATTACGGGTGCGTCCTCCTTCGCGGTGGTGGGCCCTGCGGGTCCATCAAACCGTTCCAGAGGTGGTCTACCCGGAAGGTATCGTCCGACGCACCGTGGCGCCGTGGGAATTCTCTCAGATCACGTCTCAGACCGTGGACACCGAGGAGTCCGTGCCGCCGCGGATGATCTGTCGCGCCTGGACCGCGTAGAGAATCGCGGCCCACCAGTACAGAACGGTGCCCCACCAGATGAACGCCCAGCTCACGATCTCGGCCGGCTGGGCGATCCAGCTGTCCCCGGAGCCGAGCAGCAGAAGCGGAAAGGCGTACATCAGGTTGAATGTCGCCGCCTTGCCCAGGAAACTGACCTGCAACGGTCCGTAGCCGTGCCGGTTGAGAATCGGCAGGAGCGCCGCGATAAACACCTCGCGGGCCAACAGGATCGCCGTCAGCCACCACGGCAGGATCTCACGCCAGGTCAGCCCGACCAGGGTGGAGAACACATAGAGGCGGTCCGCCAGCGGGTCGAGCAGCTGCCCCACCCGGCTGATCTGACCCCACCTCCGGGCGAGTTTCCCGTCCAGGTAATCACTGATGCCACTGAGCATCAGAATCAGCAAGGCCCAGCCGTCGTTGTTCGGCCCGTCGAACACCGGCCAGAGAATGAGCCAGAGGAAGAGCGGAACACCGACCAGCCGGCCCATGCTCAGCATGTTGGGGATGGTGAGGACGCGATCGGTCTGGACCCGCGTCTCCTGGACCTCCACCCGGGGGCCTCCTGTCACGTCTGGCAACTACTGCATATCGACCTTACAACAGAGAAGCCCCCGACCGATGACCGGCGGGGGCTTCTCCTGAATGATTGTTCGGCGGCGTCCTACTCTCCCACAGGGTCCCCCCTGCAGTACCATCGGCGCTGTGAGGCTTAGCTTCCGGGTTCGGAATGTAAC
>NZ_JBHVIV010000154.1:0-9611 GCF_042799475.1 Kitasatospora sp. NPDC057692
GAGAGCTACCTCGCCGGCCTCCACCTTCGTGGCGCGATGATCTGGATCAAGGACCTCACCAGAGCCGCTTGATCACGACCAAATACGCGCCCTAGCGGCGCTCCGTTCGCCAGCGGACGGGGAGGTCCTTGAGGCCGTTCTGGAAGTTGGAGACCAGGCGGCGGGGTGCCGCGCCCGGGGCGAGCTCCAGGTCGGGCAGGGCGGTGAGCAGGTGGCGCAGCAGCGCCGCCATCTGGAGGCGGGCGAGTTGCGCGCCCAGGCAGAAGTGCGGGCCGTACCCGAAGCTGACGTGGTCGTTGGGGCTGCGGGTGATGTCGAAGCGGTCGGGGTCTGGGAACACCGTCCCGTCGCGGTTGGCCGAGGCGTGGTGGACCACCACCTTGTCGCCGCGCCGGAGCAGCCGTCCGCCGAGTTCGACGTCCCTGGTGGCGGTGCGCCGGAAGTCCAGCACCGGCGGCCAGTGGCACAGCATCTCCTCGACGGCGGAGGCGGTCAGGTCGGGCCGGGAGAGCAGCAGCCGGTGCTGGTCGGGGTGGGTGAGCAGGGTGTACAGGCCGCCGGGCAGGCCGTTGCGCAGCGTCTCGTTCCCGGCGACGGCCGGAAAAACACGCAAACATGTCCCCTCCACCCCAGATGGACCGGTTCGAGGAGGGCCGTTTTCCATGCAGGAAGTTGATCTCTATCTCCGGAAGTCCAAGGTCGTCCGCACCGCCGATCTGCGTGATCTGCTGTCGATCGAGGCGCAGGAGACCACCGGCCGCGCCTGGGCGGCGCGGGAGGGACTGCGGGTGCGAAAGGTCTGGGTGGACAACCTGTCCGCCTGGTCGGACGTCGTCCGTCCGGAGTTCGACAAGGCGCTCGCCGCCGTCTTGAACGGCGAGGTTCCCTGCCTGTGGAACTTCGCCATGGACCGATTCACCCGCCGGGGCATCGACGAGATCGGACCGGTCCTGGGCAAGGCCCGGGTCATCTTCGACTACGAGGGCCGCGGCCTCGCCTTCGAGCCCATCCACACCGGCGGCGGCTACTTCGCCCTGTCCCTGCTGATCCCCGGCGGGGAAGTCCTGATCACCGACGACGACGGGCAGATCGCGCGCCCCGCCGAGTCCCACACCGCCTGGCTCGCCTGCTTCTACCCCGACCCGGCGTCACCCTTCGCCTTCGGCAAAGACGAGGTGGTGGACATCTACGTCGGCGACGGAAGCCTCTCCCTCACGGACGACTGCGCCGCCTGTACCGAGTCAATCGCCCGCTGGCTTGCCGCCCATCAGGCCAGCTCCTCGGCCAGCCCGCTCGCCGTCAGTGTCGAAACCGAAGCCGCTGCCCCGTCATAAGCACCACCCCCCCGGCCACCTGAGCCCACGCCATCAGCAAGCGGGTGCACCCGGGTGCCCGGCCGACATCGGGCACCCGCCACGGCGTCAGGCCCACACACCAGCAACACCCTGTACCACCGAACGGAAACCACACGTGAAGCTCACCCTCGACCTCACCCGCATCCCCGGCCCGGCCATCGCCCTGCTCTGAGCACTCAACGCCTTCTCCGTCGAGCCGGACTCCACCAACTTCCTCGCCAGCCTTTGCATCACCGCCAGCGGCCTCCTGCTCGCCTTCGACGACGTTCACCAGCTGGGCCTGCGCCGCGACCACAAGGCCGTCGCCCACCTCGCCAAGGTGCCCGACGGTGCTCGCGTGCGCCAGATCGGCAACGCACTGGACCTGCCCGACCGCACAGTCGCCAGATCGCTCGACCGCCTGGCCGCCGACGGCCTCGTGGTTCGCGAAGCCGAGGGTGTGTCCGATGCGCTCGTACCGGCTCGCTGACTGAACCATCGTCCACGCTCTCCTCCCGAGTCCCGACGGCCTTGGAGGAACTCGCCGATCAGCAGGGAGAGACCCACGAACACTCACCGCGCCGACTTCCACCCGGTGGTGGTCACCGCGACCACCGAGCACCGCGCGAGCCGCCGCATCCTCGCCAGCACCCGCCTGAGGATCGTCCGCGCCGACCAGGTCCGCGCTGGAGACCTGATCGTCTCCGGCTTCGGCCCGGCACTGCCCGGACGGTTCCCCCGCAGCAGTTACTTCGCCTCCGGCCCATACTGGGCCCATCCCAACACGTACGACCCGACTTGCGGCTGCGGCGTCTGCGGCCTCCCCTAGGTCCACGGTCCGGACGGCACCGTCGTCCTGACCACCAGCCACCCGTGGGACACCTGCGACCCGTGGCCCGCCGACGATTTCGTCCTCATCGAGCCGCGTCGCCGCCTGCCCACCGCCCAGCGCGCCGCACCACCGGCCGAGAGGAACTGATGGCCGCCCACCGCGCCCCGCTGACCAACCACCACTCCGACCACAGCCTGTGCCCGCCGGACCACAAGCACACCAGCTCCGGGAAGCCGCTCCACCCCAACTGTCCCGGCCGCTCCTACTCCCAAGCCGTCTGCACCTGTGGCACCTGGCAGTTCAAGGGCACCGGCAAGGGCTGCGTCAACGAGTCCCGCAAGCGCCACCTCGCCACCCACCCCGCACCCGCCAAAGGCCCGAAGGTGCTGCGCGACCTGCTCCGCCTTGACCTCCCGTGACCACCACCGCTCCCCACACCACCCCCAAACCCCCTGCCGCCCGAACCACTTGGAGAACCGCGATGCCCCGGTACCTCACCGTCGGCCACCTGCTCACCCAGCTCCAGAACCTCGACCCGAACCTGCGCCTGCGCTTGGCCGTCAACCCCGACTGGCCGTTCACCCACCTCCTCGGCGCGAACGTCATCGTCCACGACGGCATGGCCTACCTCGCCGAGGACGGCCAGGACGGCTATCTCCCGACCGCCGTCCGCGAGGAACTCGCCTGGGCCTGACACCACCCCGAGCCCGAACAAGGAACACCACATCACCACTCACGACCGTCCCAGAACACCCCAACCGCTCGACGGCCTCGCCGTACGACCGATGCCGGCCGGAGTCTGCGGCGCCCTCGTCACCAGCGCACCTGCCAACCCCGCGAACCCCATCAGCGTCCTCTGGCTGCCCACCGACGCTCCCCGCCTTCCTCTCGGCCACATCAGCCTGCGGTGGGAGGCAGCCAGTTGCGCGGGCTGGGACGTCACCGCCCGCCTCGGCCTGGCCACCACCGAGGTCCACCTCGCCTCCTGGTACGCAGCCCCCGACGACTGGCCGCACCTCGTGCGTCCCACCGTCCGCGAGGTCACCGGCCTATGCTCCGCCCTCGCCGTCGCCACCGCAGCCCTCGACCTCGCCAACCGGCTCGCCGAACTCTGAACACCACCGCAGAAGGCCGCCCCGCCACCGGCAGGGCGGCCTTGCCGCACGCCCGCCCGCTCATCCCGCGTACCCTCGTCACCGAACACCGAGGAAGGAACACGATGGCCGACGACCAGCAGCTCTGGGGCTACACCGAGGTCGCCGCGCACCTGGGGATCAGCGTCGGTGCCGCCCGCAGCCGCAAGAGCCGAGGTGCCCTGCCCGCCCCGGACGACGAGAGCATTCCGGACCGCCCGCGCTGGAAGCCCGCGACCTTCCACAACTGGAAGCCGCTCGGTCAGGGTTACCGCAGCGACCTGGTCACCGACGCCGACACGGCCGGCAACTGACTGGCAGGACGTACGCTCTCGACTCATGAGCGCTTCTCCGATGCCCTCCCCGCCGTTTCCCCCGCCGGACTCCGCCGTGCTCCAGCTGATCGTCGCGAACGCCGTCAACTCCGTACGCACCGGCGAGGCCACGGTCGAGCAGGCGATCCTGCACGCCGCCGTGCACGGCTGGTACGAGGGCCACATCGAAGGCGAAGACGAGTGCCCCGGATGCGACTTCCGGGGAGGGCTGCCCAAGTCGACCAACCGTAACTGACAGCGGCTGCGCCCGGTCAGGAAGCACCACATCCACCCATGACCGACCATCCCGACCGCCGGACCATCCCGCTGGCGGCCTGCGGCTGCGTCGCCGCGCTCGGCGCTGCCGCCCAATCGTCGCGGCGATCTCCGACGCCTACGCGGCGTGCGCCATCGGCCTGCTCGTCATGGGCGGGGCCGCCCTCGCCGGCTACCGCGTCGCACGAGCCTCCGACGCCCGAACCGACCAGCTCGTACTCCAGCGCTTGCAACAGGAACCCGGTGGCATCGGTGCCGATCTCGCTCTGCACACGGCCGCTGTCCGGCTCAGCCTCCACCGGATGTCCCGGGACGGCAGCCTGCCTACACCCGACGGACCTGCCGACGCCGAACACTGACCATCACGACAGCGAAAGGAGATCGCCACCGTACCGGCGGCGACCTCCTTTCGCTCAGAGAGCGCCATCATCGAGTCGGTTGGCGATGGTAGAAGGCAATGTCGTTGTAGAAGCCGACGGCGAGGCCGCCGGTGTTGGTGAGAGCGACTGCAAAGGGTTCGTCGAGAGTGATCGACGATATGGCTGACCTGGTGCGCAAGTCCCACGTCGTCACACTATTGTTCCTGTTGCCGTTAGCAATGATGGCAATGGGAGTGTCGTTGACGGTCATGCAGGCGATTTCGACCTTGCTGTCATTCTCGCGGAGAGACGGGCCGACCAGTCGACCGGTACGCTGGCCGGTGCGCAGGTCCCACATCCGCACCGTCCCATCAGCACCGCTGATGAGCGCGATGGGGGTGCCATCGAGGACTGTGCACGCTATCGAGCCCACGTCGCCTCCTCCGCTTGTGAGAGGCCGACCGATCATTCGACCTGTATCTAGGTCCCACACCCGCACTTTCCCGTCCATGTAGCCGGTGAGGACGACAGGGCTGCCGTCGAGGACCGTGCATGCCGTTGCGATCGGGTAGCCGGCCTGTTCTGTAAGAGGTCGCAAGGTACTCCGGCCGGTGCGCAGGTCCCACAGTCGGATCGCTTCGCTTTTGACGATGAGGGCAACGGTCCGCCCCTCCAGGACTGTGACTGCACCCGGGCGGCTGCTGCCGCCTCGACGAGTAGTGAGCGATCGGGCCCTCCGGCCGGTGCGTAGGTCCCACAGTCGGATCGCCTCGTCTTCAACAGTGAGGGCGACGGGGCGGTCATCCAGGACCGTGCAGGCCACCATATAGATCGGGCCCTTTTGGCGAATGGGAAATCGGTTGATCATCTGGCCTGTGCCCAGGTCCCACACCCCTAATGTCCCGTCCCAACCGCTGGAGACGGCAGCAGGACGTCCGCCGATCACCGTGCACGCCACATCGAATACGCGACCCTGGTGGCCAGCGACGGGTTCACCAACCTTTGGGCTAGGGGTCAAGTCCCACACCCGCAGCCCCCAGCCATTTTTACCACCACCACCGGTGATCGCGACGGAAACACCGTCAAGGACGGTACACGCCACCCCGGTCACGGTGCCGCGGTGGCCAGTGTGTTCGCTGATCATCTGGCCGGCGCCAAGGTCCCACACCCGCACCATCCCGTTCCAACCGCCGGAGACGGCAGCAGGGCGTCCGTCGATCACTGTGCACGCTACTGTGTCCACCCCGGCATAGTCGGTTGGGGAGGTGCACATCATCTGGCCAGAGGCCAGGTCCCACGCCTGCAGTGCCTCCCTCCCGCCCGTGACAGCGACGGGACGTCCGTCGATCGCTGTGCACGCCACTGCGTACACGTCGTGCCCAGTGTGAAGTTCGTTGATCACCCGACCGGTGCCGAGGTCCCACACCCGCACTCGCCCTACCTCTTGTGTCCCGACGACAGCGACAGGGCGACCGTCGATCACCGTGCACGCCACTGCAACACCGCGGCCGAAGCGGCCGGCAAGAGGTTTGCCGATCGCTCGCCCGGTGCCCACGTCCCACACCTGTACCGTCCCCCCATACCTATGGACGCTGACGGCAACAGGGCGACCATCCAGGACCGAACACGCCACTGCGGATATGGAGTCGCGAGAGAGAATGTCGCGCATAGCTGCGTCGAAGGTGCTTCCGGTGGCCCACAGGGGCGCCCAGTCGCCGGGTGGGATCCGGCCGATGAGGCGTTGGTGGAGGTCGCTTGCTCCAGCACGAGCGGCTGTCAGCGCGAGGACCTGTCGTCGGTCTTGTGGGGTGGTGTGCGAGTGGAGATGGAGGCTGTTGCGGTATACGGCGGCGGTCAGACGGGCGGTGTCGGCGTTGACGTGGTGAAGGTGGGGGGTGAGTGCGCCTGGCGCAACGTGAACGAGGTACTCACTATCGGCCAATACCTTGTCGAGGAGTCCGGCTCGGGCCGCATGATGGGCAAGGTGGCCCAGAGTGTAGGGGTGAGCGCGGGACCAATCACGGGTGGCGTCGGCGCGGTAGGGGATGCGGTCGGTGAGTACCTGCGTGTACGCGGCGTGAACCTCTTCGGGGTCCGTTCCTGCTCGTAGGTACTCGGCCATCGCCTCGTGGTACAGGCGATAGGCGGAGCGACCACTCTCGGTCGCCTCGACGACGTAGGAGCCGGCCTTCCGACGGAGCCACAGAAGGTCGTCGTCCGTGTATGTGCGGCCGGAAATGTGGGAGGCCAAGGGTGCCCAGACGTCCTCCCATGGCAGCCCTTGGCCCTGGGCATAAGCCAGGGGGCGTAGTAGGTCGATGGCGCGTTGGGCATCGTTGCCGAGGCGCTGGTGGAGGTCGTGGTGCATTGCGGTGCTGGCGTGATGGGGGAGAGAGTTGCGCCAGGTGGGATCGTTGGGGTCGGGGATGGTAGAGGCGGCGGCAAGCGCGCCGGCGGTGATACGTGCGATGAGGAAGGAGTGGCCAGCGGCATCCGCGACGGCTTTGGCGACGGGCCGTGCTGCATGGGGCTGGTCGCGATACGGGGAGGTGCGGTGTGCCTGGAGGAGGGTTCGAACCGTGTAGGTGGTGAGGGCTTGAGGGTCGGCGTATCGGTGGTCGTCGAGGTCGATGGTGTCCTCGGGTCCGGTGCCGAGGCGGGGCAGGAGGTAGGGGCGGGCGCCGAGAAGCAAGCGGATGCGCCCTTGGGAGTGTTCGATCAGGGGGAGCAGGATTGTGATGCAGAGGGTGTCGGGGGTGACGGCCTCGTCGAGGGCGTCGATGAGGACAGTCAGGGGCTTTGGACGGTGGTTGAGGGATTCGAGGAGTCCGCCGACGGTGGTGGCCGGCACGCGAGCGGCGGCGCAGAGGGCGTCCAAGACGTCTTTGTCGGTCAGGCCCTGGGCGTAAATGCTGGTCTCGACCGCGCCAGGGGCGAACAGGTCTGCGGGCAGGCCGATGGAATCGCCGGGGACGGTGCGGTGCCGTTCTGGGTGGGTGAGAGCGGCGACCAGGCCGAGGACCGCGGTCTTGCCCGAGCCCGGGGCGCCAGTGACCACTCGGCAGGCCGACATGCTCGCTCCGGCAGCGGTGTTGAGCCATGCGGCGAGGTCGTGGAGGGCAGCATGACGTCCACTGAACCACCACGCGGGATCCGTGGAGTCGTCGTGAGCTCCCTGGTAGCCCATGGCGCGGATCAGTAGCCGGGAGGTGAACTCCGTTTCCCGCTTCCGGTCCTGTTCTGTGAAGGCCGCTGCCTGTTGTAGTGCAAGGTCTATCTCGTTCAGCTGTGTGCTGTAGCGGGGATTGGGAAAGAACGCCGGCGGCTCGCCATCCATGCCCACCATGGCCAAGCCGATCCGCTGATGGCCAGGCAGATCCTTGGAGTCGTTGATGTGCTGTACCACGGCATTCACAGACAGGGTGTGCGGGCCGTACCCGGCTACTGACAGGGCAGTGACCGCGTTCTTGAGTAGCTTCGGGAACAGACCTGCCGTCGCCGTCTGATGCGGCTGGGCGGAGGAGATGATCACCAGTCCCGATCCGGAACTTCTGCCCCAGGTCGGGCCGAGGCGTTCCAGGGCCGCGGCGGCCATCTGATTGCCGCCCTGGCCGACGTAGCAGGCGTCCAGCAGCAGCATGACCCGTTGAACCCTGGTGCCGCGCAGCATCGCCCGCGTCAGCTCAGCGGTCGGTAGTGCCGTGTAGGTCAGGTCCTCAGGGTCGGTGTCGGCGGTGAGCAGGACATGCTCCCCGCCATCGTCGAGAACCTCGCCGTGGCAGGACAGGTACACCGCCAGCAGATCGTCCGCCCTGCGCTCCGATGACGAACAAAACGCGCGCAGGGAGTCGGTCAGCTGCTGCTTGGTGGGGTTGGAAGGGAACGGGTCGTGAAGGCGGTAGCCGAGCTGGCCGGTGAAGAGGTCCACGACCTTCTCACGGGCCCTTACCAGTCCGGGTCGGTTCCACTCCCTGTGATTCGGGTAGTCGGCCACCGCTACTGCGATCAAGAACCGCCGCGGCCCGTCCTCCGGGCCATCCGACGTTGTCATTCCAGGCCTTCGGTAATTGCGCGGCCGCAGAGTTCGTCTGTGAGGTACGAAGTCGCATCGTGCGCGTGCGTGCCGTTCGAGAGCAGCGCCGATCGGACCCGTTCACCGAAGACGGGACGTAGGTCCTTTACGAGTGCGACCACGTCGCCGGTGCCAGCCAGGTTCGTCCAAGTAAGGTCGTCGCCGCCGGGCCAGGCCCCCCGTCCCTCGGCCGGTGCCGGCTGGAGACGGTCGAAAACCAGGTTGCGGATACCCAGTGGCGAGCCGATCGTCACCAGCGCCCGCACCCCGTGACCGGGCAGTGCGCAGAGGGCTTCGTAGGCCACGACCGAGCCGAGTGAGTGAGCGACCACGACCCGCGTGTCCGGACCGATCTGCGCCATGACCCGGCTCCGCACCCGCTCGCGGATCTTCGTGTCCGTCAGATAGGCCCGGACCTGCTTGAGATCCGCGACCACAAGTCGCAGCGCGACGTTCGCGAAGAACCGTGACCCCGACAGCGCGCGCAGTGCGGCCTGTACCGAACGTGGCGTGGCCACAAGTGTGTCAGCAGCATCCGGGGGCACTACCTCAGGATCCACTTCGGCGGCCGCCCGCCACCACGCCGCCAGCAGATCCCGCTCGAACCCCGCCTCGACGTCCTGGGCTGTGTAGGGCAGTTCACCGGCCGTGAGCAGTTGTCCTGCCGGGCGGAAGACGTCCCCATAGAAGCCCATCGCGATGTCCGACGCCGCCAGCAGCCCCTCGGCCGCACCGGCTCGCCGTAGCCCGTCGCTCAGCGCGGGCCACCACGCGGAGCGCAGTCGGTCCTCCCCCCTGACCTGTTGCCCCATCCCGTGCACGCACACCACCCGGGCCACCGCGCCCACCCCCAGACGAGAAAGGCCAGGACCAGCGCCAGCCTTGAGGGTTCCACATCTACCAGCCCCTGGCCACGTCCAGTGGCAAAATCCCCGCACTCACTGCGCCTACCTGTCGCAGTGCATCGGCTCTTGACCCTGTCGGGGATCTTGGATGATCGGGTCTGTATGGTCTTCGGCTCTGTCGCGCATCCGGTGGTAGCAGAGGGTCACGTCAGTCACGGCAAGCCCGACTGCCGAGAACTCTGCAGATCAGTGGGTCTACGAGGCGCCGCCAAAGAGGCGCCCCGTGCCCGCCAAATGGGGCCGCCCAAGCCCGGCGTCCGCATATACCGCCCGGCGAGTACTAGGGCGCGTATTTGGTCGTGATCAAGCGGCTTTGGTGAGGTCCTTGATCCAGATCATCGCGCCACGAAGGTGGAGGCCGGCGAGGTAGCTCTCCGGGGTCTTGT
>NZ_JBHVIV010000155.1:0-4005 GCF_042799475.1 Kitasatospora sp. NPDC057692
GTCGGTGTGCGTCGAGCCGTAGCCGTTCAGCCACGCCTTCCAGCTGCCGCCGTGCGCCGCCTGCGAGGACGAGTTGTCGACCACGCCGCTGGAGGTCGTCCACGGCGCGGCCGTCCCCGTCTCGAAGCCCGCGTTGCCGAGCAGCTGCGCCGGGGTGCAGGTGCCGCCACCGCCGCCGGTGACCGTCCACGCGAAGCTCGCGCTGCCCGTCCGGGCGGCCGCGTCCTTGGCCGTGACGGTCACGTTGTAGGTGCCCGCCGTGGTCGCGGTGCCGCTGATCACGCCGGTGGAGGCGTTGATGGAGAGGCCGGCCGGCAGGCCGGTGGCCGAGTAGGTGTACGGCGTCGAGCCGCCGCTCGCCTGGATCTGGAGGTTCGCCGATCCGCCCACCGCCGTCGACTGGGCGCCCGGGTTCACGACCGAGACGGAGCCGCTGCCCGCGGGCTTCGTCAGCAGGCAGCCGCTGACGTTGAGGTCGATGACGCGCCCGTTGCCGAGGCAGGTGGTGAACCAGTAGGTCTCCTGGCCGTAGCTCTGGCCCTGGTGCGCCGTGGTGGTGCCGTCCGCCGCCACCTCGCAGGGGTTGTTGAGCGTGCACATCTGGCCGTCGTCGTTGCCGGTGTTGTTGATGCCGACGACCTTCTTCGTCGCGGCGTCGACGATCGGCGAGCCCGAGGTGCCGTGGGTGGTGTTGCAGCCGGCGCTGTAGCGCAGCGAGTCGCGCCAGGTCCAGGCGTCCTCCCGGAGCGTGCCGACGAAGCCGTTGATGGAGCAGTTCCAGGTCTGCTTCCAGTACGAGGACGGTATGAACATCGCCGAGCCGTCGACCGGGTGGGTGTCGCTGACGGTCAGCGCCGTCGCGCCGAACTTGGAGGTGATCGACCCGAAGGTGTCGGTGAGTTGGTACAGCGCGACGTCCGTGCCGGTCATCGTGGCGTAGAGGATCCGGTCGGCCGTCACGGTGCCGAGGGAGCCGCCCGTGGCGTTGAGCAGGGTGCCGCTGCGGCTGGCGGACTGGTTCTGGATGACCTGGCCGGCGGACGGCATGGTCGGCAGGCAGTGGCCGTTGGTGAGCATGAGGGCCCGGTCGGTGTCGACCGAGGAGGGGTAGCGCACCAGCGAGGCCGAGCAGTTGCTCAGCGCGATGGTGGACGTCAGGTCACCGGCCTGCACCGCCTGCGCGGGCGCGACCGCCAGGGAGGTCAGGGCCCCGGCGATGACGGCGCTCGCGGCGGACGCGGCGGCAAGTCTCTTGAACATGGCTCTCCTTGTGGGGGATGCGGGGCGTACGACCGGTTGCGGACGCCCGCGCCGCACGAAAGTGCCATGCCCACTTCAATAAGGTCAACCATGTGGACGAAAGTCCCTTGGCGGAACAGCCCGAACCCGGCGTCGGCCCACCCGGGGAAGCCGTCTCCCGCTGCGGCAACGGCCTCGGACGAGGCGTCGGCCACCGGGGGCGCGACCAGGAGGAGGCGCGCGAGCGAGATCGGCGGTCAGCGCCCGGCGCTCGGCCTCGCCTGGCGCCAGGACGACGACGCCGTCCGGTACCACGGCGGGCGGGAACGGGGCCGGGGTGTGGCCCCGTTCACCCTCGACCGTGGTGCGGACGGCGGGACGGTGCTGCGGTGGAGCGTCCCGGAGCGGGACGCGGAGGGGTGGCTCTTCTCAGCGAAGGGCGAGGACGGGGCGGGCGGAGAGGTCCTCGGCGCAGTAGTCGCCGTCCTCGTCGAAGACCATGGCGGCGAGGTCCGGGTGCCGGTTGGCCGTGGCGAGCGGCAGCCAGGCGAGGACGGTGCCGTACCCGCCGCAGACCGACTCGCCGCCGTCGCCGCCGTAGATGGAGCCGGGCTCGCTGGTGATCTCCGAGCGGTAGGTGTCGTGGGCGATGCGCAGCCCGAAGGCGTTGGGCTCGGCGTGCGGGCCGGTCCTGTCGCCGTACGGGATGCGGTCGAGCGGGCACTCGTCGCCCCAGCGGAACAGGGTGCCCGCTCCGGCCCCGCACGCGTGCTCCCACTCGTCGGGGGTGGGCAGGCGCAGGCCTTCGCGGGCGAGGACGGCCGGCATGTCGGCGGGCTCCTCCTCCAGCGGCTCGTCCTCGACGGCCATCAGCACGGTCGGCACGGTGACGGTCCGACGCGGGCTGAGGACCCGGGCGAGGTGGCCGCGCAGGTCCCCGTCACCGAAGCCCTGGCCGACGCTCTCCTCCAGGTAGCTGGCGAGGAGTTCGGCGGACGGCTGCCAACTCGCCGTGTCGAAGCCGACGGTGACCCGACCGCCCGTTATCAGCGCGAACATCCGGCCGCCGCGCTCGACCAGCACGCGGTACAGCGGCGCCCCCAGGTGCTCGACCTCCTCGACACGGTCCAGCCGCCCGCCCACGCTGCCCGCGACCTGGGCGGCGAGACGGCTGGCGCCGGTGCGGTCGAGGCGGCGCCAGGCGGCGAAGGTCAGGGTGGCGAGCGGTTCAGGAGCCATGCCGGGAGTCTGGCACGGGCCACCGACAATGGCCCGGCGACAGGCGCGCGAACGTCCGGAGCGGCGTCGATGTCCCACCGCAAGAGGCGATTTGGCCGATCGGTGGGACGTTGACCCCGCCGCTCTGGTAGGCAGGGCCGTGACCGACCGTCGGACCCGGCCCACGACGGCATCACGCCAGGACCACAGGACCGTGCGGCGCGGAGCGGAACCGACCGAAGCGCGCGCAGCGCGCCGCATCGAAGCAGTTCATGATGGTCATGAAGGGCTCGGCGGACTCCGAGGCCGAGATGCGCGCCGAGTTCGCCGGCAAGAACGTCGAGATCCTCTCGATGTGGGAGGACGGCGGTACCACCACCTGATCCCCCCAATCCCTCCCCCAACCCGCGCCCCGTACGGCACGATGATCCCGGGCACAGCCGGAGGGGGCGCCATGTGGCAGGCGGAGAACGACCGTTGGACCTTGGCAGCGGTCTGCCTCAGCTACCTCGCGATCGTCTTCCTCACCAGCCGGGGGTTCATCGCCGCCCCGCGCTACCGCCGGATGCAGGGGCGCATCGGCGAGGCGCGGGCCCGGGTGACCGTGCTCGCGGCCGTCGCACCGGACGACGCGGCGCGCGCGGCCGTGCTCGCCTCGGTGACGGCGCGGCTGGACGTGCTGGAGCACACGAACATGGTCGTGTGGCGGCTGCCCCGGTCCTCCTGGGTGATGTCCATCCCGCTGTCCAAGCTGGCCTCCGCCTGGCGGTTGCTGCACAGCTGCGAGCGCGACCTGATGCGACTGCTTCCGGACGGCGAGGCGGACGCCCAACTCCGGGCACTGTGGCTCCGGTTGGAGGCCTCCGGGCAGCCGGGTGACGCGGAGCTCGCCGGTGCGCTGATCGGCCAGGACGCCGCCACCTCGCTCGCCGCCACGAGCGAGCTCCTCCACGAGCGCGAGGACGGCGAGGCGGAGCGCGAGTACGAGCAGCAGCGCGCCGCCCTGTGGCTGGCGACGATCGGGCTCGGCGCCGTCTACCTCATCGGCGTCACGCTGTCGCACCAGCCGACCATGATGCTCGGCGCGCTGGGCGGCTTCCTGTCCCCGGTGATCAGCGTGATGCGCTCCCAGCGGCCCACCTCCTGGGGCGTGCTGGTGCTCGCCCCGGTCGGCGGGGCGCTCGCCGCGATCGGCGGGATGCTGCTGGTGCGGATGCTCGCGGACCCGGAGCTCAACCTCCTCGGGCACGTCTTCCTCGACAACTCCTGGGACGCCCCGGACCGGCCCCTCGCGCTCGCCATCGCGCTGCTGTTCGGCTTCTCCGGCACGCTGTTCTCGCGTCTGGCGCTGACCGCCACCGGGCAGCTCGTCGCGACGGGCTCACCGGCCGGCCGCCAGCCCTAGGAGGCCCGGGTCCGCCGCCGGGGCGGGCGCCGTCCGAACGGACCGTGGGGCACCGCCGGCGCGCCGGCCGGCGGTGCCCCACCCCTCACGCCCCACCACACACGCCCAACGGCGCGGGCCCCCAGGCCAACCGCTGCGGGAAG
>NZ_JBHVIV010000155.1:4015-9270 GCF_042799475.1 Kitasatospora sp. NPDC057692
TCCGCGGCGGGCCCCCTCTCGTGGGGGGCGGGGGCGGGGGGGGGGGGGGGGGGCTCCCTCTCGGCCGGGGGGGGCCCCGCGGGGGCCGGGGCGGGGGGCCCCCCACGACTCACGCCCCACGACTCACGCCCTACGGCGCGTGCCCCAAGGCCTACGGCTGCGGGAAGTTCTCCTCGTCCACGTCACTGGTCTTCGCGTTGCCGCCGACCTTCGCGGTCAGCGTGATCGACCAGACCGAGTACGTGGTCCGGTCGGTCTCGAACGCCATGGTGTCGTCGAACTTCGTGTAGCTGCAGTTCTGGGTGAACATCTTCAGCGTGGGGTCCCAGTCGACGCCGTCCGAGAAGAAGATGTCGTAGGTGCCGTCCTCGACGCCCTCGATCGACGCCTTCTTCCCCTTGCCGACGTACAGCGAGTGGACCGCCTTGCCGTTCTGGGAGAGCGAGACGACGGAGTCGGTGCTGCCGCCCGTGTTGTCGACGTTCAGCTCGCCCTTGCCGCGCAGCCGGCCCTTGGTGACGAAGGTGTCGTTCTCCTGCGAGCGGGTCTGCTGCGCCGGCGTCTGCGGGGCGGCGAAGACGGTGGTGTACCCGGCGGCGGTCATCTCGGCCAGGGCCGCCGGGACCGCCTTCAGGCCCTCGGAGAGGCCGAGCTGGGCGAAGGCGGAGCCGGTGGTGCAGAAGGACTTCGCCTTGATGTCGGTCCGGAGCTTGGTCAGGTCCGTCGCGAGCTGCGACAGGGCCGTCACCAGCTGGCGCTTGGTGGTGCCGACGGTGACCGGCGTCTCGCTCAGGCCGAGACCGCTGCTCGCGGAGTTGGCCGCGGTGGCCGCCTCCTGGAGACTGGCCGTGAAGGTCGGCAGGTCGGTGGCCGGGTTGATCTTGCCGAGCGCCGTGCCGACCGGGTTGACGAAGCCGGCGAGCACGGGCCCGTACGGCGTCGGGGTCGGCGTCGGGGTCGGCGTCGGTGCGGGCAGGGCGGTGGTGAAGCGGTCCGACGGACTGGACGCGGCCGTCTCCCCCGACCCCTTTGAACCGCCACTCGAACAGGCGGCCAGCAGCAACGCGGTGCCCACCGCTACGCCGGCCTTGGTGAAGGACTTCATGCCGCTCCCCCGGGGGCTCTCTAGGTACTGATCCATGCACACTCCGTGCTGTCTGCTGTCCCCGCCGACATGATTCCGATCCGACAAGACGCGGTCAACAGAGCGCACTTGCAGCGCACCGAAGCGTAGCGGGAGCGTAGGACAGAGCGCACGGAGCGGTTCCCGGCGTCAACTACGATCAGGAGGTGCTCAGCCTCACGGGTCTCCCCCTCCAGATCATCGCCTCCGTCATCGCGATCGGCGTCTTCGCCGCGACGATGTGGCTCTGGCCGAGATTCGGCGGAGGCGGCTGGAAGGCCTGGGCCGGGCGGATCGGCGCCTTCCTCGCCACCCAGATAGCCGTCCTCGTCGCCATGGGGCTGATCGCCAACGGCTACTTCGGCTTCTACAGCTCCTGGAGCGACCTGCTCGGCACCAACGGCAAGCCCGGCACGGTGGTCGACCACCAGCCGAACGCGGCCGCCTCCCTGGCCGTCACCGGCGAGAAGAACATGTACTCGGCGCAGGGCTCGGCCCGCGACCGCTCCGGGCTGATCCAGGAGGTCTCGCTCCGGGGCCCGGCGAGCGGTCTGAGCAGCGACGCCTTCGTCTACCTGCCGCCGCAGTACTTCCAGCCGGAGTACGCGCAGCGCAGGTTCCCGATGGCCCTGGTGCTGGCGGGCTACCCGGGCTCGGCGGAGAAGCTGATCACGCTGATGCAGTACCCGGCGTCCGCGCTGACCGCGATCGAGCAGAACAAGCTGCCGCCGACCGTCCTGGTGCTGATGCGCCCGACCCTGTCCGGCAACCGCGACACCGAGTGCATGGACATCCCCGGCGGGCCCCAGGTGGAGACCTTCTTCACCAGCGACCTGCCGGCGGCGCTGGCCTCCACCTACCGGATCGGCACCGACCCGGCCAACCGCGCGGTGATCGGCAACTCGACCGGCGGCTACTGCGCCCTCAAGTTCGCGCTGCGCAAGCCGGACGCCTACCGGTCCGCGATCTCGCTCTCCGGCTACTACACCGCGCCGATCGACGAGACCACCGGCGACCTGTTCGCGGGCAACGCCCAGCTGAAGCAGGAGAACGACCTGGTCTGGCGGCTGAAGAACAAGCCCGCCGCGCCGGTCTCGCTGCTGCTCGCCACCAGCTACGACGAGAACAACTACGAGGGCACCCAGGCCATGGTCAACGCCTTCAAGGCACCGACCAGCCTGTCGACCATCACCCTCGACACCGGCGGCCACAACTTCCACACCTGGACCAGGGAGATCCCGCCCGCCCTGGAGTGGCTCGGCAAGCACCTGACGATGCCGCAGGCCGCGTAGCGCGCCCACGGCGGGAGCACCGCCGGGCGGAGCGCCGGCGGGCCGAACAACGCCGGGCCGAACAGCCCCGGGCGGCGCGGCCGCCCAGATCACAGCCGCCTCCCATCCCGGTCTCACGGTTCTCTCAGACGGGCGCCCGAACGTAGCGCCCATGACCACGACCAGCCTCACCCCACCGGCCGGCGAGCCCTGGCCGGAGGCCGGGGACTACCCGCCCCCGGTGCTGCCACCCGCCCCCGTGCCGGAGGGGGCGGCGTCCGAGCGGCCCGCCCCGCCGCCGCTGTTCCCGGAGCTCCCGCCGCCGCCCGCCGGTCCCAAGGGGCCGGCGTCCTGGGCGGGGCGGCTGCGCACCCTGCCGGCCCGGACCTGGCGCGGGCGCGCCGACGACCCGCGCTGGGTGCGGCCCGCGCTGCTCGCGCTGCTGGCCGCCACCGCGGTCCTCTACCTCTGGGGCCTGTCCGCCTCCGGCTGGGCCAACTCCTTCTACTCGGCCGCCGCCCAGGCGGGCAGCCAGAGCTGGAAGGCCTTCTTCTACGGCTCCTCGGACGCCGGGAACTTCATCACCGTCGACAAGCCGCCGCTCGCGCTCTGGCCGATGGCCCTCGCGGCCCGCGTCTTCGGGCTCTCCTCCTGGTCGGTGCTGGCCCCGCAGGCGCTGATGGCGGTCGCCACGGTGGCCGTGCTGTACGCGACGGTGCGCCGCCGCTTCTCCCCGCTCGCCGGGCTGCTGACGGGCGCCGCGTTCGCGCTGACGCCGGTGGCGGCGCTGATGTTCCGCTTCAACAACCCGGACGCGCTGCTGGTGCTGCTGCTCACACTGGCCGCGTACGGACTGCTGCGGGCCGTCGAGGCGGCGGGCACCCGGTGGCTGGTGTTCACCGGGGTGATGTTCGGACTGGCCTTCCTCACCAAGACCCTGCAGGCGTTCCTCGTCCTGCCCGCCTTCGCGCTGATCTACCTGGTGGCGGCGCCGACCGGGCTCTGGCGCCGGGTGCGCCAGCTGCTGGCCGGCGGGCTGGCGACGGTGGTCGCGGGCGGCTGGTGGGTCGCGGTGGTCGAGCTGGTCCCGGCCTCGGCGCGGCCGTACGTCGGCGGCTCGCAGGACAACAGCTTCCTCTCGCTGACCTTCGGCTACAACGGCCTCGGCCGGCTCAACGGCAACGAGACCGGCAGCGTCGGCGGCGGCGGGCGCAACCGGATGCCCGCCGGGGCCGAGGCGGTGTTCGGCGGCGCGCCCGGCGGTGCGCCGGCCGGGGGGCCGCCCGGCGGGATGCGCGGCGGGATGCGCGGCGGTGGCGGCTGGGGCGAGACCGGCATCACCCGGCTGTTCGACGGCGACATCGGCGGCCAGATCGCCTGGCTGCTGCCCGCCGCGCTGATCCTGCTGCTGGTCGGCCTCTGGGCCACCCGCCGCCACGCCCGTACGGACACCGCGCGCGCGGCGTTCCTGGTCTGGGGCGGCTGGCTGCTCTGCACCGCGCTGACCTTCAGCTTCATGTCCGGGATCTTCCACCAGTACTACACGGTGGCGCTGGCCCCGGCGGTCGCGGCGCTGGTCGGCATGGGCGCGGACGGGCTGTGGCGGGCGCGGCACCGGCTGCCGTACGCGGCGGTGCTGGCCGGCACGCTCGCGGTGACGGCGGTGTGGGCGTACGTGCTGCTCGGGCGCAGCTCGGACTTCCTGCCGTGGCTGCGGCCGACGGGGCTGGCGGGCGGGCTGCTCGCGGCGGTGGCCCTGCTGGTGGCCGGACCGCTCGGGGCCCGGCTCGCGAGCCGGGCGGGCGGGGCCGTGGACGCGGCCGCGGAGGAGGGCGGTCGGGGCGGGTCCTCCCGGCTCGCCGGGCGGCTGGCGGCGGTGGCGGGCCTGGTGGGCGCGGCGGCGGCGCTGGGCGGACCGGCGGCGTACGCGGTGGAGACGGTCGGCACCCCGCACCAGGGCTCGATCGTGCTGGCCGGGCCGGCCGTCGAGGGCGGCTTCGGACCGGGCGGCGGCGGTCGGCGCGGCGCGGGCGGCGGGCCGGTGCTGTGGCAGAACGGCCAAATGATCGTGCCCCAGCAGGACGGCGGCCAGAACGGCTTCCCGGGCGGCGCCCAGGGCCTCCCGCAGCAGGACGGCGGCCGGGGCGGCCGCACCCCGAACGGCAACGGCACGCCGGACGGCGGCAACGCCGTCGGCGGCTTCCCCGGCGGCACCGACGGACCCGGCGGCACGGGTGGCATGGGCGGTATGGGCGGCATGGGCGGGCTGCTGAACGGCGCCCGGGTGAGCGGCGAGGCGGCCGACCTGCTCAAGCAGGACGCCGGCGCCTACCGCTGGGCCGCCGCGACCAGCGGTTCGCAGAACGCCGCCAGCCACCAGCTCGCCTCCGGCGTCCCGGTGATGGCCCTCGGCGGCTTCAACAGCACGGACCCGTCGCTCAGCCTGGCCGCCTTCCAGCAGTACGTGCGGGAGGGCAAGGTGCACTGGTTCATCGGCGGCGGCTCGCGCCGCACGGCCGGGGGCGAGACGGACGGCGCCACCGGCACGGCCGCCATGCCCGGCGCGCCCGCCGGGCCGGACGGCGGCTCGTCCCAGTCGCAGACCGCCCGGATCGAGGAGTGGGTGGCGGGCCACTACACCGCCCGCACCGTCGGCGGCTCGACCTTCTACGACCTCACCCAGCCGCCCTCCTCCTGACGGTCGGAGGGCGGGCCACCACAACGGCGGGGCGGGGGGGCGGGGGGGGGACGGGCGCCCCCCCCCGCCCGGGGGCACCCGCCCCCCCCCCCCCCCCGCGGGTTTTAAAAAAAAAAAGGGCGCGCGCGGAGGGGGGGGGGTTTTTGTGGGGGTGGGGGGGGGA
>NZ_JBHVIV010000156.1:0-9224 GCF_042799475.1 Kitasatospora sp. NPDC057692
CCCGGTGCTCCGGGCGGCCGCCACCTGCCGTTTAACGCTCGGATCCGCCGATCAGGCCGCGACGGCCTTCTTCAGCTGCTCCACGCGGTCGGTCCGCTCCCAGGTGAAGTCCGGCAGCTCACGGCCGAAGTGGCCGTACGCGGCGGTCTGCGAGTAGATCGGGCGCAGCAGGTCCAGGTCGCGGATGATCGCGGCCGGACGCAGGTCGAAGACCTCGGTGACGGCCTTCTGGATGGCGAGGACCGGCACGGTCTCGGTGCCGAAGGTCTCCACGAACAGGCCGACCGGCTCGGCCTTGCCGATCGCGTACGCGACCTGCACCTCGGCGCGGCGGGCGAGGCCGGCGGCGACGATGTTCTTCGCCACCCAGCGCATCGCGTACGCGGCCGAGCGGTCCACCTTGGACGGGTCCTTGCCGGAGAAGGCGCCGCCGCCGTGGCGGGCCATGCCGCCGTAGGTGTCGATGATGATCTTGCGGCCGGTGAGGCCGGCGTCGCCCATCGGGCCGCCGATCTCGAAGCGGCCGGTCGGGTTGACCAGCAGGCGGTAGCCGTCGGTCACGAGCTTGATGCCCTGGTCGGCCAGCGCCTTCAGCTCAGGCTCCACGACGAACTCGCGGATGTCCGGGGTGAGCAGCGACTCCAGGTCGATGTCACTGGCGTGCTGGGTGGAGACGACCACGGTGTCCAGGCGCAGCGCCTTGTCGCCGTCGTACTCGATGGTGACCTGGGTCTTGCCGTCGGGGCGCAGGTACGGGATGGTGCCGTTCTTGCGGACCTCGGTGAGGCGGCGCGAGAGGCGGTGGGCCAGGGTGATCGGCAGCGGCATCAGCTCGGGCGTCTCGTCGGACGCGTAGCCGAACATCAGGCCCTGGTCACCCGCGCCCTGGCGGTCCAGGTCGTCCTCGTCGCCCTCGACCCGGGCCTCGTACGCCTCGTCGACGCCCTGGGCGATGTCCGGCGACTGCGCGCCGATCGACACCGAGACGCCGCAGGACGCGCCGTCGAAGCCCTTCTTGGAGCTGTCGTAACCGATCTCCAGGATCTTGTCCCGGACGAGCTGCGCGATCGGGGCGTACGCCTTGGTGGTCACCTCGCCGGCCACGTGCACCTGGCCGGTGGTGATGAGCGTCTCCACCGCGACCCGGGAGGTCGGGTCCTCGCGGAGGAGAGCGTCAAGGATGGTGTCGCTGATCTGGTCAGCGATCTTGTCGGGGTGTCCCTCGGTGACGGACTCCGAGGTGAACAGGCGGCGAGACACAGCGCTCCCTGGGGTTGCAGCGGCTGCTGACTGAAAGACCCCGGACGGATCCGGGGGCTTCCGGAAAGACTTGATTCCTGGAGTGTAACGGTCAGCTACCGAGAAACGTCACGCCATTCCGCGATTGGAGACCCGCCGACCACTCTGCGAGATCAGTCGACGAAGGATTCGAGCCGTTCCGCGACGAGGTCCCAGACGACGTCCGCGAGGACCTCCTTCGGACCCACCGGAACGGGCGTCTCGCTGCCGTCGGCGCCCAGCACCACGGCCTCGTTGACGTCCTGCCCGAAGGCCTTGCCGTCGCCGACCTCGTTGACGACCAGCAGGTCGCAGCCCTTGCGCGCGAGCTTGGCCCGGCCGTGCGCGAGGACGTCGTCGGTCTCCGCCGCGAAACCCACGACGAGCTGGCCCGAACGGGTGCGGTGGGCGGAGAGCTCCGCCAGGATGTCGGGGTTGCGGACGAGCTCCACCGGCGCCGGCTCGACGCCCTCGACCTTCTTGATCTTGCCGGTGGCGTAGACGGCGGGCCGGAAGTCCGCCACCGCCGCCGCCATGACCACGGCGTCCGCGTCCTCGGCCGCCTTCAGCGCGGCCTCGCGCAGCTCCAGCGCGGTCGCCACCCGGACCACGTCCACCCCGGCCGGGTCGGGCAGCGCGGCATTGGCCGAGATCAACGTCACACGCGCCCCACGGGCCGCGGCGGTGGCCGCCAAGGCGTAGCCCTGCTTCCCGGAGGAGCGGTTGCCGAGGTACCGGACCGGGTCCAGCGGCTCGCGGGTGCCGCCGGCCGAGACCACCACGTGCCGCCCGGCCAGGTCGCTCCGCCCGCCGCCGTACCGCAGCACCGCGCGGCAGGCGTCGAAGATCGCGGCCGGCTCGGGCAGCCGGCCCTTGCCGGTGTCCTTGCCGGTGAGCCGCCCGCTGGCGGGCTCCAGCACGATCACGCCCCGGCGGCGCAGCGTGGCGACGTTCTCCCGGGTCGCCGGGTGCTCCCACATCTCGGTGTGCATCGCGGGCGCCAGCACGACCGGGCAGCGCGCGGTGAGCAGGGTGTTGGTCAGCAGGTCGTCGGCGAGCCCGTGGGCGGCCTTGGCCATGAGGTCGGCGGTGGCCGGGGCGACCACCACCAGATCGGCGTTCTGCCCGATCCGCACGTGCGGCACCTCGTGCACGTTCTCCCAGGTCTCGGTGGCGGCCGGGCGGCCGGAGAGCGCCGCCCAGGTGGCCTCGCCGACGAAGTGCAGCGCCGCCGCGGTGGGCACCACCGTCACCTGGTGGCCGGACTCGGTGAACCGGCGCAGCAGCTCGCACGCCTTGTAGGCGGCGATGCCGCCGCTGACGCCGAGGACGACCCGCGGTGCGTCCGTCCGCTCCGTGCTGCCGCTCATGTTCCCCAGCTCTCCTCGTCGCGGTCCTCAGGTGCCCGCCAACCCTACGGCGCGCCGGCGATCACCCGCACCGCGGCACCCCCGCGACCCGCGGGGCGCCCCCGGAGAACGCCGAAGGGCCCGGCGGAGCGGACTCCGACGGACCCTTCGCACGAAGGTTGGGACCGCCTCAGGCGGCCTCGACCGCCTCGGCGGTCAGCATGCCGGCGTTGATCTCGCGCAGCGCGATCGACAGCGGCTTCTCGTGCACGTGGGTGTCGACCAGCGGGCCGACGTACTCCAGCAGGCCCTCGCCGAGCTGGGAGTAGTACGCGTTGATCTGACGCGCACGCTTGGCCGCGTAGATGACCAGGCTGTACTTGGAGTCGGTGGCCTCAAGCAGCTCGTCGATCGGCGGGTTGATGATGCCCTCGGGCGCGGTCATGGAAGAGGACACGCGAAAACCTTCCGAAAGGGTGGAAAAGACAACAGGTCAGCCTACACCGAGCAAGGCTAGCAGTTCGCTCGCCACCTGCTCGACGGAGGTGTTGACCAGGGTCGTGTCGAACTCCGGCTCGGCCGCCAGCTCGACCTTGGCGGCCTCCAGCCGCTTCTCGATCACGTCCTGCGGCTCGGTGCCCCGGCCGGTGAGCCGGCGGACCAGCTCGTCCCAGCTCGGCGGGGCCAGGAAGACCAGCTGCGCCTCGGGCATGGACTCGCGCACCTGCCGGGCGCCCTGCAGGTCGATCTCCAGCAGCACGGGCTCGCCGCGCTCCAGCTTCTCCTGGACCGCCGCCCGGGGCGTGCCGTAGCGGTTCCCCGCGAACACGGCCCACTCCAGCAGCTCGCCGTTGGCGATCAACTTGTCGAACTCGTCGTTGTCGACGAAGTGGTACTGGACCCCGTTCTGCTCGCCCGGCCTCGGGTGGCGGGTCGTCGCCGACACCGAGAGCCAGACCTCGGGGTACTGCTTCCTCATATGAGCGACGACCGTGCTCTTGCCGACCCCCGAGGGGCCGGAGAGCACGGTCAGCCGCGGACGCTCACTCATGCACCGATTATCCCGGATCGCGGACGATCCCGGGACCACGGGGGCACGGTCAGGCGGCACCGCCGCCGAACTCCCGCTCCAGGGAGGCGATCTGGTTGGTTCCGAGCCCGCGGACACGACGGCTCTCGGAGATGCCGAGCCGCTCCATGATCTGCTTGGCACGAACCTTGCCGACGCCCGGAAGGGACTCCAGCAGGGCCGAGACCTTCATCTTGCCGATCACGTCGTTGTCGGCCTTGCCGGCCTTGATCACCTCGTGCAGGGAGGCGCCGGAGTGCTTGAGCCGGTTCTTGACCTCGGCGCGCTCCCGGCGAGCCTCGGCGGCCTTGGCGAGCGCGGCGGTGCGCTGTTCAGGGGTAAGGGGCGGAAGAGCCACGCCGTTCACCTCAGGGTGGATGGAAGGGATTGAACTATGACTGTTGTGCTTCCCAGGACACCGGCCAGGAAGCGAACTCGCCGCCCCTGACCTGCGGGAGCAGCGGGTTTCGCGGCTCCTCGGTGACCTATCGCCGGACACTACCCGGATTGCGGCTCCGCGTCAGGAAAAGAACACGAAAAGTCCTGGTCAGCCAAGGCCGACCAGGACTTTCCCGGGCAAAATGACCGTGATTGCGAACCTTTGGCGGCACCGATGTGACGGCGCTCACGTCAAGCCGCCGCCCCGGCGGGCCGTCGCAGCACGTCATGGCGGCACTGCGCAGCGTTCGCCAGGAGCGAACCCCTCCTCCTCGTCCGCTACTTGACCGCGTCCGCGTACTCCTGGACAAAACGGTCGGCGGCCGAGCGCAGCGCCTCCACCGAGGGGCCGTACTTCAGGACGTCCCGGCTGACGCTCGGCACCACGTTGCGCACCGAGGCGCCGAAGACCCGCGGCAGGTCCGCCATCGTCGCGCCCTGGGCGCCGATGCCGGGGGCGAGCAGCGGGCCGTTGATCGCCAGGTCCACGCCCGCGTCGGCCAGCGTCGCGCCGACCACCGCGCCGAACGAGCCCAGCGGCTCCGCACCGGCGTTCTCGGCGGCCAGCTGCCGCAGCACGGCGGCCGCCACCGGCTCGCCGTCCGCGCCGACGGCGCGCTGCACCTCGGCGCCCTCCGGGTTGGAGGTGAGCGCCAGCGCGAAGACGCCCGCGCCGTTGGCCGTGGCGAGGTCCAGCGCCGGGCGCAGCGAACCGAAGCCCAGGTACGGGCTCACGGTGACGGCGTCCGAGAACAGCGGGCTGCCGGGCGACAGGAAGGCCTCCGCGTAGGCGGCCATGGTGGAGCCGATGTCACCGCGCTTGGCGTCCATCAGGACGAGCGCACCGGCCGCCCGGGCCTCCTCGACGGACTTCTCCAGGACGGCGACGCCCCGGGAGCCGAAGCGCTCGAAGAAGGCGGCCTGCGGCTTGAGCACGGCCACCCGGCCGGCCAGCGCCTCGACGACGGTGCGGCTGAAGGTCTCCAGGCCCGCGACGGTGTCCTCCAGGCCCCAGGCGGCGAGCAGGGAGGCGTGCGGGTCGATGCCGACGCAGAGCTGGCCGCGGGTGTCCAGGGCGTGGCGCAGGCGGGTGCCGAAGGGGGCGAGGGTCATGACGTCCTTCCGAAGGGCTCGTAGCGGGGGGTTGGGGCGGCTCAGGACCGCTGGTCCACGGCGCTGCCGACGGCCGCGGCCAGGCTGCGGAAGCCGCCGGCCCGGAGGCGGGCCGACAGGCCCTTGTGGATGCGCCGGCACCAGAACGGGCCCTCGTAGATGAAGGCGCTGTAGCCCTGGACCAGGTCCGCGCCGTGCAGGATCCGCTGCCAGGCGTCCTCGGCGGTCTCGATGCCGCCGACCGAGACCAGCACCAGCCGGCCCCCGGTGCGGGCGCGCAGCCGCTGGAGGACCTCCAGCGCGCGCTCCTTCAGCGGGGCGCCGGACAGGCCGCCCATGCCGATCTCCTTCACCCGGGCGGCGTCGCTGCGCAGGCCCTCGCGGCCGATCGTGGTGTTGGTGGCGATGATGCCGTCCAGGCCCAGCTCCAGGGCGAGGTCGGCGACCCCGTCGATGTCCTCGTCGGCCAGGTCTGGGGCGATCTTGACCAGCAGCGGCACATGGTGCGGGGTGGTCCGGTCGGCGGCCTCGCGCACCGCGCTCAGCAGCGGGCGCAGGTGCTCGACGGCCTGCAGGTTGCGCAGCCCGGGGGTGTTCGGCGAGCTGACGTTGACGACCAGGTAGTCGGCGAACCGGGCCAGCCGCTCGGTGGACTTCACGTAGTCGGCGACCGCGTCGGCCTCCTCGACCACCTTGGTCTTGCCGATGTTGACGCCCACCACCGGCGTGGAGCTGGTGTGCGAGCGGGTGGCGAGCCGCGCCGCGACCCGGGCCGAGCCCTGGTTGTTGAAGCCCATCCGGTTGATCAGCGCGCGGTCCTCGACCAGCCGGAACAGCCGCGGCTGCGGGTTGCCCGGCTGCGCCTCGCCGGTGACGGTGCCGATCTCGACGTAGTCGAAGCCGAGCATCGACAGGCCGTCGATGCCGACGCCGTTCTTGTCGAAGCCGGCCGCCAGGCCGAACGGGCCGGGCAGCGCCAGGCCGAGCGCGTCGGTGCGCAGCGCCCGGTCGCGCGGGGCGAGCACCAGCCGCACGAGGCCGCGCAGGCCGGGCACCGAGGAGGCCAGCCGGATCCAGAAGAAGGCCAGGTGGTGCGCCTTCTCGGGGTCCATCTTCTTGAAGACGAGGTCGAACAGCAGCTTGTACACAAAGTCCTCCCAGGGCATGGAAGTGGGGGGCACCCGGCGGTACTGGTGCCCCCCACTGGAGTGGTGCTACTTGGCGCGGCCGGCGTTGATCAGCTCGGCGTGCTCCTGGAGCGACATGACACCGACCTCGTCGCGCAGCAGCCGGTCGATGCCCTGGACGGCGGCGCCCATGGCCTGGACGGTGGTCAGGCAGGGCACGGCGCGGGCGACGGCGGCGGTGCGGATCTCGTAGCCGTCGAGACGGCCGCCGGTGCCGTACGGCGTGTTGATGATGAGGTCGACCTCGCCGTCGTGGATCAGCTGGACGATGGTCTTCTCGCCGTTGGGGCCCTCACCCTCGCTGTGCTTGCGCACCACGGTGGCGGGGATGCCGCCGCGCTGCAGCACCTCGGCGGTGCCGGCGGTGGCCAGCAGCTCGAAGCCGAGGCTGGCGAGCGCCCGGGCCGGGAAGACCAGGTTGCGCTTGTCGCGGTTGGCGACCGAGACGAAGACCTTGCCCTTGGTGGGCAGCGCGCCGTAGGCGCCGGTCTGCGACTTGGCGTAGGCGGTGCCGAAGACGCGGTCCAGGCCCATGACCTCGCCGGTGGAGCGCATCTCGGGGCCGAGGACGGTGTCCACGCCGCGGCCGTGGACGTCGCGGAAGCGGCTCCACGGCATCACGGCCTCCTTGACCGCGATCGGCGCGTCGGCCGGCAGCGTGCCGCCGTCGCCCTCGGCCGGCAGCAGGCCCTCCGCCCGCAGCTCCGCGATCGTCGCGCCCAGCGAGACCCGGGCCGCGGCCTTCGCCAGCGGCACCGCGGTCGCCTTGGACGTGAACGGCACGGTCCGCGACGCCCGCGGGTTCGCCTCCAGCACGTACAGGATGTCCCCGGACAGGGCGAACTGGATGTTGATCAGACCGCGCACGCCGACGCCGCGGGCGATCGCCTCGGTGGAGGCGCGCAGCCGCTTGATGTCGTGGCCGCCGAGGGTGATCGGGGGCAGCGCGCAGGCGGAGTCGCCGGAGTGGATGCCGGCCTCCTCGATGTGCTCCATGACGCCGCCGAGGTAGAGCTCGGTGCCGTCGAACAGGGCGTCGACGTCGATCTCCACCGCGTCGTCGAGGAAGCGGTCGATCAGCACCGGGTGCTCGGAGATCAGGCCGGCGTGGCGCTCCAGGTAGGAGGCCAGCGACGCCTCGTCGTAGACGATCTCCATGCCCCGGCCGCCGAGCACGTAGGAGGGGCGGGCCAGCACCGGGTAGCCGATCTCGTCGGCGATCGCCTTGGCCTCCTCGAAGGAGAACGCCGTGCCGTGCTTGGGCGCGGGCAGGCCGGCGTCGCGCAGCACCCGGCCGAAGGCGCCGCGCTCCTCCGCCAGGTCGATGGCCTCGGGCTGGGTGCCGACGATCGGCACCCCGTTGTCCTTGAGCGCCTGGGCCAGGCCCAGCGGGGTCTGGCCGCCGAGCTGGACGATCACCCCGGCCAGCGGGCCGGCCTGCCGCTCGGCGTGGACGATCTCCAGCACGTCCTCCAGCGTGAGCGGCTCGAAGTACAGCCGGTCGGAGGTGTCGTAGTCGGTGGAGACGGTCTCCGGGTTGCAGTTGACCATCACCGTCTCGTACCCGGCGTCCGCGAGCGCGAAGGACGCGTGCACGCAGGAGTAGTCGAACTCGATGCCCTGGCCGATGCGGTTCGGGCCGGAGCCGAGGATGATCACCGCGGGCTTGCTGCGCGGGGCGACCTCGTTCTCCTCGTCGTAGGAGGAGTAGAAGTACGGGGTCTTCGCCGCGAACTCCGCCGCGCAGGTGTCGACGGTCTTGAACACCGGGCGGATGCCCAGCGCGTGCCGCACCTCGCGGACCACGTCCGGCTTCAGGCCGCGGATCTCGCCGACCTGCAGGTCGGAGAAGCCGTGCCGCTTGGCGTGCCGCAGCAGCTCCGGGGTCAGCTTGTCCGCCTCCGCGAGCTCGCCCGCGATCTCGTCCAGCAGGAAGAGCTGGTCGACGAACCACGGGTCGATCCTGGTGGCCTCGAACACCTCCTCCGGGGTGGCGCCGGCGCGGATGGCCTGCATGACGGTGTTGATCCGGCCGTCCGTCGGCACGACCGCCTTGGCCAGCAGCTCCGCCTTGTCGCCGACCGGGCCGACCCAGCTGAACTGCGAGCCCTTCTTCTCCAACGAGCGCAGCGCCTTCTGCAGCGCCTCGGGGAAGTTGCGGCCCAGCGCCATCGCCTCGCCGACCGACTTCATGGTGGTGGTCAGCGTGGCGTCCGCGGACGGGAACTTCTCGAACGCGAACCGCGGGACCTTCACCACCACGTAGTCGAGGGTCGGCTCGAAGGAGGCCGGGGTCTCCTCGGTGATGTCGTTGGGGATCTCGTCGAGGGTGTAGCCGACGGCCAGCTTCGCGGCGATCTTCGCGATCGGGAAGCCGGTGGCCTTGGACGCCAGCGCCGAGGAGCGGGACACCCGCGGGTTCATCTCGATGACGATGACCCGGCCGTCCACGGGGTTGACCGCGAACTGGATGTTGCAGCCGCCGGTGTCGACCCCGACCTCGCGGATCACGGCGATGCCGATGTCGCGCAGGATCTGGTACTCCCGGTCGGTGAGCGTCATCGCCGGGGCGACGGTGATCGAGTCACCGGTGTGCACGCCCATCGGGTCGAAGTTCTCGATGGAGCAGACGACCACGACGTTGTCGCTCTTGTCGCGCATCAGCTCCAGCTCGTACTCCTTCCAGCCGAGGATGGACTCCTCCAGGAGCACCTCGGTGGTCGGGGAGAGCGTCAGGCCCTGGCCGGCGATGCGGCGCAGGTCCTCCTCGTTGTGCGCGAAGCCGGAGCC
>NZ_JBHVIV010000157.1:0-9126 GCF_042799475.1 Kitasatospora sp. NPDC057692
CGCCGGGCTACCGGCGGGTCCGGCGGGGGGCGTCACCTGAGGCCGGCGGCGTCGCAGGCGGCGCCGTAGTCGGCGGCGCAGATCTCGGCGATCCGGTAGAGGCCGTCGGCGACGACGGTCTCCTTGATGTTGGCCTTGGTGACGACCTTGGACTCCAGCAGCTTGGCCGGGATGCCCCGGTCGGTGGCGCTGTCGACGGTGTCGGTGGCGATGCCCTTGACGTCCCTGCCCTGCAGCAGGTTGACGGCCAGTTCGGCGGCGCTCTCGGCGAGCGGCCGGTACGCCTTGTAGATGGTGTAGGCCTGGTCGCCGGTGACGATGCGCTGGATCGCGTCGAGGCCGGCGTCCTGGCCGCCGACCGGGACGGTGATGCCGGCGGCCTTTAGCTGGGTGATGATCGCACCGGCCATGCCGTCGTTGGCGGAGTAGACGGCCTGGAAGCCGTTCTTGCCGAGCTCGGTGATGGCGGCGCCGGCCTTCTGTCCGGCGACGGTGGGCTTCCACTCACCGGACTGCTCGTAGACCACCTTCTTGATCCTGCCGTCGAGGACCTTGTGGGCGCCGGACTTGAAGAGCGCGGAGTTGGGGTCGGCCTCGTCGCCGTTGATCATCACGATGCCGGCGTCGGCAGCCTTGGCGCCGAGGGCGTCCAGCAGGGCCTGGCCCTGGAGTTCGCCGACCTTCTCGTTGTCGAAGGAGACGTAGGCGGCGACCGGGCCGGTGGCCAGGCGGTCGTAGGCGACGACCTTGACGCCCTTGTCCGCCGCCTCCTTGACCCACGCCCCGGTGGACTTGGCGTCGAAGGCGTCGAGGACGATCACCTTGACGCCCTCGGCGATCAGGGTGTCGAACTGCTGCTTCTGCTTGGCCGCGCTGCCCTCGGCGTTGTTGTAGCGGACCGTGCAGTCGGGGCAGAGGGCGGCGACCTTGGCCTCGATGAACGGGCGGTCGAAGGACTCGTACCGGGTGGAGGAGGCGTTCTCCGGCAGCAGCAGGCCGATGGACCTGGTGTCCCCGGGGCCCGCGGCTTCCTTCTTGTCGCCGCCCGCCTTGCCGCAGGCGGCCGCCGACAGGGCCATCGAGATCGCGGCGGTACCGATCAGGACGCGACGCGTCGTTGCGTTCATGGGGAACCCTCCGGGACAGGGCCGCTCCACTGCGGCGAGGTGGCAGGAGTTAACCCGGACATGTCATGTTGCGTCAATAAGTAAACCCGGACTTGGGACGATCCCGACAGGTTCGTTATCTTCGTGAAGGCCAACTCGCGCTTGAAACCTGGAGGATCCTCCAGTCGGATCCCCAGGAGGAGGGCTGCGCAACCCTCTTGACAGGGGCGGGCTGAGTTCCCCCGCGTGTTCAAGAGTTTGATCATCCGTCGGCGAAACGCATCGCTACGCCCGGCTGTGGGTCAGCAGGACGGCGGCCGCCGCGTGGGCTCGCGGCACCCCGGCACCCGCGCCGCCCGCGACCGGCGGCGCACCGACCGGGAGCTCGAACCGCGGCCCTGCCGACCGGGACCCGCCCGGGACACCCGGGACCGGGACGCTACGCGGCCCGGGCGGAAACCCGGACCGGGTAGCGGCCGTCGCCCCAGGCGCTCGGGACACCGGGCGGCCGACCGTGGAGGTCACGCCCGGTCGGCGCACCGGGCTGCCGTATCGGCCCGACCCAGGGAACCCCCTCATGACCGCAGAGTCCGTCCCGTCCGCCGTCCTCCTCGACGCCCGCCGATCCCTCTGCCTGCCCGACCTGCTCCGCGCCCAGGCCGCCGCCCGGCCCGACGCCACCGCCGTGACCGGCGACGGCGGCCGGCTCAGCTTCCGCGAGCTCGCCGCCGCCGCCGACGCGCTCGGTGGCCGGCTGCACCGGCTCGGGGTGGCCGCCGACGACTGCGTCGGCCTGTACACCGAGCCCTCGCTGGAGCTGATGACCGGCGCCTGGGGCATCCTGCACGCGGGCGCCGCGTACCTGCCGCTCTCCCCGGAGTACCCGCAGGAGCGGGTCCGCTGGATGATCGAGTCCAGCGGGACGAGGGTGATCGTGACGCAGGAGCACCTGCGCGCCCGGCTGGCCGAGCTGGTCCCGCCGGGCACCCGGATCGTCGTGCCCGCCGAGCCGCCGGACGCGCCGGGGCACCCCGACGCGCCCCCGATCCCGCACCAGAGCCACGGCCCCGCCGCCCCGGACCCGGAGTCGCTGGCGTACGTCATCTACACCTCCGGCTCCACCGGCCGCCCCAAGGGCGTGATGATCGAGCACCACAGCATCGTGTCCCAGCTGCGCTGGCTGGCCGACGCCGGGCACCTCGGCCCGGAGGCCGCCGTCCTGCAGAAGACGCCGATGAGCTTCGACGCGGCGCAGTGGGAGATCCTGGCGCCCGCCGCCGGCGCCCGGGTGGTGATGGGCGCCCCGGGCGTCTACCGGGACCCTGAGGCGCTGATCGACACCGTCCTCGCGCACGGGGTGACCACCCTGCAGTGCGTGCCGACCCTGCTCCAGGCGCTGCTGGACACCGAGCGGCTGGCGGACTGCACCGGCCTGCGCGGGCTGTACTCCGGCGGCGAGCCGCTGTCGGTGCGCCTGGCGCGGGCGCTGACGGCGGCGCTGCCGGGCGCGGCGCTGGTCAACCTCTACGGCCCGACCGAGTGCACCATCAACGCGACCGCCCACCGGGTCGATCCGGGGGCGCTGGGCGACGGGGCCGGCTCGGTGCCGATCGGCGTGCCGGTGGACCGCACCCGCTGCTTCGTGCTGGACGAGCGGCTGGCGCCGGTGGAGTTCGGGGCGACGGGCGAGCTGTACATCGGCGGCGTCCAGTTGGCCCGGGGCTACCTCAACCGGCCGGATCTGACGGCGGAGCGGTTCGTCGCCTCGCCGCACCTGCCGGGCGAGCGGCTGTACCGCACCGGCGACCTCGCCCTGTGGAACCCGGACGGCACGCTGCAGTGCGCCGGCCGGATGGACAACCAGGTCAAGCTGCGCGGCTACCGGGTGGAGCTGGACGAGATCGCGCTCGCGATCGAGGAGCACACCTGGGTGCGGCGGGCGGCGGCCGTGGTGACGGACGACGCGCGGACGGGGCACCGGAACCTGGTGGCCTGCGTGGAGCTGAACCCGAAGGAGGCCGCCCTGATGGACCAGGGCAACCACGGCGGCCACCACCAGTCCAAGGCCAGCAAGCTCCAGGTGAGGGCGCAGCTGTCCAACCCGGGCGTGCGCGGCGCGGCCGAGCTGGCCGGGCGGCCGGTGGTGGAGCTGCCGGGGCGCCGGGAGACCGGGCGGCAGCGGCGGGAGACCTTCGCCCGCAAGACCTACCGCTTCTTCGAGGGCGGCCCGACGACCGTGGACGACCTGCTGGCGCTGCTGGCCGCCCCGCACCCGGCCCCCGCGCCCGGGCCGGCGGCCCCCGCAGCGGCGCCCCGGGAGGCTCCCGTGACACTCGCCGAACTGGGCCCGGTGCTGCGCTGGTTCGGCCAGTTCCACAGCGAGGAGCGGCTGCTGCCGAAGTACGCCTACGCCTCCCCCGGCGCGCTGTACGCCACCCAGCTGTACCTGGAGACGGACGGCTCGCACGGCCCGGCCGCGGGCGTGTACTACTACCACCCGCTGGAGCACACCCTGGTCCGGGTCGGCGCGGCCGACCCCGGCGGGCCGGCGCTGGCGGTGCACTTCCTGGGCCGGCGCGGCGCGATCGAGCCGGTGTACCGGAACAACATCCAGGAGGTGCTGGAGTTCGAGACCGGCCACATGCTGGGCGTGCTGGAGGAGGTGCTGCCGGAGTACGGCCTCGCGGTGCGCCCGCTGGGCCACGAGCCGGACGTGCAGCGGCGGTTGGACGTCGCCGAGGAGGACTTCTACCTGGGCAGCTTCACGATCGTCCCGGACGACGGGCGGCCGCGCCGGGAGGACACCGAGCTGTTCGTCCAGGCGCACCCGGGCGGGGTCGAGGGCCTGCCGGCCGGCCTGTACCGGTACGAGGGCGGCGAGCTGAGCCGGATCTCGGACGAGATCGTGGAGTCCCGGCACGTCATCGCGATCAACCAGCAGGTGTACCGGCGGGCGGGTTTCGGCGTCACGGCGGTGAGCCGGGCCACCGAGCCGTGGCTGGAGTACATCGGCCTCGGCACCCGGCTGCACCACCTGCAGCGCAACGCGCTGGGCTTCGGGTTCATGTCCTCGGGCTACAGCTCGCGCAGCGGCCACCCGCTGCCGTCCGCCCGGCGGATGGAGGCGGTCCTGGCCGGGTGCGGGATCGCGGCCGGTCCGTCGTACTTCTTCGTCGGCGGACGGGTGAGCGAGGAGCAGGTCCGCAGCGAGGGCATGCGGGAGGACGCCGTGCACATGAAGGGCCCGGCGGAGCTGATCAGGGACGAGCTGGCGGCGGTGCTGCCGGACTACATGGTCCCCAACCGGGTACTGGTGCTGGACGAGCTGCCGCTGACCGCGAACGGCAAGGTGGACGGCAGGGCGCTGGCCGCCGCCGAGCGGGTCCGGGACGCGGGCACCGGCGCGCCGTTCGTGGCGCCGTCGACGCCGACCGAGCGCCGGCTGGCCGGGGTGTGGGCGTCGGCGCTGAAGTACGAGGCCGTCTCGGCGGCGGACGAGTTCTTCGCGGCGGGCGGGAACTCGCTGATCGCGGTGGCGCTGGTCAACCGGGTGAACCGGGAGTTCGGCACCCGGCTGCCGCTGCAGGTGCTGTTCGAGTGCCCGGGGCTGGCGGACCTGGCGGCGCGGATCGACGCCTCCCGGGCCGGCGGCGGGGCGGCGGGCGCCCCGGTGTCCCGGCTGGTGGCGCTGCACCGCGGGGGCGCCGGCGACCCGGTGTTCTGCTGGCCGGGGCTGGGCGGCTACCCGATGAACCTGCGCCCGCTCGCCGGGCGCTCGGGCCGCCCGTTCTTCGGGGTGCAGGCGTACGGCATCAACCCCGGGGAGACGCCGTACCCGACGATCCGGGAGACGGCCGCCGCCGATGTCGCGCAGATCCGCGAGGTGCGGCCGCACGGTCCGTACACCCTGTGGGGGTACTCGTTCGGCGCCCGGGTGGCGTTCGAGGCGGCCTGGCAGCTGGAGCGGGCCGGGGAGCGGGTGGCGGACGTGATGCTGATCTGCCCGGGCAACCCGGAGCTGCGGCGGGCCGACGGGGAGCGGTACGGGCGCGAGTCCTCGTACCGCAACCCGGCGTACCTGACGATCCTGTACTCGGTGTTCGCCGGGTCCATCGGCGGGCCGGAGCTGGCGCGCTGCCTGGCCGAGGTGGACGACGAGGAGGGCTTCGCCGCCTTCGTCCACCGGCTGCTGCCGGACCTCGACGAGGAGCTGATCGCCCGGATCGCCCGGATCGTCGGGGAGACGTACGAGTTCGAGTACAGCTTCCGCGAGCTGGCCGAGCGCCGGCTGTCGGCCCCGGTGACGGTCCTCAAGGCCACCGGTGACGACTACTCCTTCATCGAGGGTATCGAGGGCGCCGAGGGCGGCGCCGGCTGGTCGGGGGCCGCACCGGGGATGGTGCGGCTGGCCGGTGACCACTACGGCGTGCTGCGGGAGCCCGGGGTGGCGGAGCTGGCCGCCGCGATCGCCGCCGCGGCGCACGCCTGACCCGCAGTCGACCGATCGCCGCCCGGGGCCGCTTCTAGGTCCCGGGCGGCCCGGGCGGTACCGGCGCCTCGGCGAGGGAGCCGATCCCGGCAGACCGCCGGTCCCAGTCGGCCGCCAGGCCGGCCATCCAGCGCGCCGTGTCGTCCAGGGCGGCTGCGCGGACGGCGTAGCGCACCTCGCGGCCAGTCCGGTGGCCGGCGACCAGCCCGGCGGCGTCCAGCACCGCGAGGTGCTTGACCACGGCCTGCCGGGAGACCGGGAGCCGCCCGGCGAGGGTGGTCGCGGTGGCCTCGCCCTGGGCGGCGAGCAGGTCGAGCAGCCGGCGCCGGGTGGGGTCGGCGAGGGCGCCGAGCACACCGTCGACCCGCTCGCCTCCGGGGCTCCGGTCCGCCGTCGCGGTGTCGTTCATGGGGCTGCTCCTCGGCCGGCACCAGCGCTTGCAACCTCATGGTTGCACGTGGGTCGGAGCAGGGGCAATCCGGCGCCGGCCGGCCGGGTCAGCCCCACCACTGCTCGGGGACGGCGGCCGGCTCGCGCTCCGGTCCGGCCGGCTCCTCCGGCGCGGGGCCGACCCGGGCGGGGCCGCCGGTGACGACCAGTCCGCCGGAGTCCGCCTCCGCCACCCGGTAGCCGGACGCGCGCAGCACGGCGGCGACGGCGACGGCGACGGCCGCCCGGATGCCCTCGGCGGGCGGCGGTCCGTCGGCGGGCCCGCCGACGGGCGGCCAGTCGATCACCACCCCGCGCGGTCCCGGGTCGATCCGCAGGCCCGAGGGACCGCGCCCGGTGTCGAAGCCGGCCCGGGCCAGGTCGGCTGTCACGTCCTCGAAGAGTTCCCGGTGTTCCACCATTGGCGCAGCGTAGGCCCGGCCCCGCACCCTCCCCCGCTGCGGCGCGCGCCGAAACGCTTCACCGCGCCGCCAACAGCACCCGAGCGCAGCATCGGAGCCGCGGCCGGGCCCGCGACCGGGGCGGCGCACCCCCCGGACGGGCCGACACGAGCGGCCGGACGGGCCGATGGACGTGCACAGTCGGCGTGCTCCCGACAGCATGACAGAGTAAGCGCTCCATCACTTTGAGCAACGGGGCGGCGGGTCGCCGGATCCGTGCGCCGGCCTGCCCGGCCCCCCGTATCGAGAGGTCCGATGATCACATCACTCCATCGGCCGGCCGTTTCGCGGCCGGGCGTCCAGGACGTGCCGCGGCGGACGCCGGGGAGCCCGTCGTGAGAGCCGACCAGCAGTCGGGCACGGGACCGGCCACCAGCACCCGCGCGGCGCCCGCCAACAAGGCCGAGGCGCTCGCCGACTGGACGGACGGGCGACTCGGCATCTACGCCCTGTCCAAGTCCAACCTGCGCAAGATCTTCCCGGACCACTGGTCCTTCATGCTGGGCGAGATCTGCCTCTACACCTTCGTCATCATCATCCTGACCGGCGTCTGGCTGACCCTGTTCTTCGTCCCGTCCATGGGCGAGGTCGTCTACGAGGGCCCCTACGTGCCGCTCAAGGGCATCCGGATGTCACAGGCGTACGCCTCGACGCTGGACATCAGCTTCGACATCCGCGGCGGCCTGCTGATCCGCCAGATCCACCACTGGTCCGCGATCGTCTTCGTCGCCGGCATGTTCGCGCACATGATGCGCGTCTTCTTCACCGGCGCGTTCCGCAAGCCGCGCGAGCTCAACTGGCTGTTCGGCGCGGGCCTGCTGATCCTCGGCATGTTCGACGGCTTCATGGGCTACTCGCTGCCCGACGACCTGCTCTCCGGCACCGGCATCCGGTTCATGGAGGGCGCGGTCCTCGCCGTGCCGATCGTCGGGACGTACTTCGAGATGTTCATGTTCGGAGGCCAGTTCCCGGGCTCCATCATCGTGCCGCGGCTCTTCACGGTGCACATCCTGCTGATCCCGGGCATCATGCTGGGCCTGCTGACGGCCCATCTGATCCTGGTCTTCTACCACAAGCACACCCAGTTCGCCGGGCCCGGCCGGACCAACGAGAACGTGGTCGGCATGCCGCTGATGCCGGTGTACATGGCCAAGGCGGGCGGCTTCTTCTTCCTGGTGTTCGGCGTGGTCTCGGCGATGGCCGCGATCGCCACCGTCAACCCGATCTGGGCCTACGGCCCCTACCGGCCCGACCAGGTGTCCACCGACGCCCAGCCGGACTGGTACATGGGCTTCTCGGAGGGCCTGATCCGGATCATGCCGGGCTGGGAGATCGGCCTGTGGGGCCACACGCTCGTGATGGGCGTGTTCGTCCCGCTGATGATCTTCCCGCTGGTGCTGGTGGCGATCTGGGCCTACCCGTTCCTGGAGGGCTGGATCACCGGGGACCGGCGCGAGCACCACATCGCCGACCGGCCCCGCAACGCCCCGGTGCGCACCGCCTTCGGCGCCGCCTGGATCAGCCTCTACCTGATCCTGCTCGCCGCCGGCGGCAACGACCTGCTCGCCACCCACTTCCACCTGTCGATCAACGCGATCACCATCGCGGCCCGGATCGGCTTCTTCGTCGGGCCGGTGATCGTGTTCGTGATCACCAAGCGCTGGTGCCTGGGCCTGCAGCGGCGCGACAGGGAGAAGGTGCTGCACGGGCGCGAGACCGGCGTCATCAAGCGGCTCCAGCACGGCGAGTTCGTCGAGGTGCACGCACCGCTGCCGCAGGACCGGCTCTACACGCTCACCTCGCACGACCAGCCGCAGCCGGTCGTGCTGCCGGCCGAGGTGGACGAGAACGGGGTGGCCCGCAAGGTGTCGATCTGGACCCGTGCGCGGGCCAAGCTCTCCCGCGGCTTCTACGGCGAGGGCGCCCAGATCGCCAAGCCGACCGCCGAGGAGCACCAGGAGATCAGCAGCGGCCACGGCCACCACTGAGACCCGCGCACCGCGCGCACGGGCCCGCCGCGCACCCGAGGGGTGTGCGGCGGGCCCGTGCGCGGCCGGGGCGGGCCGTCAGGCGCGCAGCGCCGCCGGGAGGGCGGCCAGCAGCGCCGCGGCGAAGGCCACGGACAGGCAGACGGCCGCCCAGCGGGCACAGACCCGGCGGCACTCGGCGCGGTAGCGGGCGGCCAGCTCCCGGCAGCGGCCCACGGCCCGGTCGACGACCTCCTCGGCGTACCGCAGGCGGTCCTCGGCGTAGGCGCCCTCCAGCGCCTCCCGGTCGTCCGCCGGGAGCCAGGGGAAGCGGTCGGCGAAGGCCCGGGCGTCGCGCGCGGCCGCCGCGACCTCCGCCTCCCACGCGAGGTAGCCCTCCAACTTCGCGATCTCCGCCCCGGTGTCCGCCGCCGGCCGGACGTTCCGCGCCTTCGGCGGACGCTGCCTGCCACCCATGACCGCTCCCTGTCCCGCGTGCGTGCCGCGCCGTCCCGTGCTGTCCCGTGCGTTTCCGTGCCGTCGGGCGCGGTTCCGCCCACCGCTGCGGCGGACCGCTCCGCGACGGGGCCATCACTACCAGTGACCGGACGGTGCCCGGCCGCCGACGCGCCGGACCGCCGCGCCGCGGCGGCGGGAGCCGCCCGGCCGGCGGG
>NZ_JBHVIV010000158.1:0-8752 GCF_042799475.1 Kitasatospora sp. NPDC057692
GGCCCCCCCCCCCCCCCGGGGGGGGCCCGGGGCCGGGCCGCGGGCGGCCCCCCGGCGGGGCCGACGCCGACCCCCGCTGCTGCTCCTGCTGCCGGCGGCGGTCATCATGATCCCGCTGGTCGCCTACCCGATCTACCAGCTCGGCCTGCTGTCCGTGCTGGACTTCGGACAGGCGCAGGCCTCCGGCGGGGTGCCGACCAGCTTCGTCGGCTTCGGCAACTACCAGAAGATCCTGAGCGACGGGCAGTTCTGGTCGGTGCTGATGCAGACGATCGGCTTCGCCGCGTTCTGCGTGGTCGCCACCCTGGCCGTCGGCGCCACCCTCGCGGTGCTGCTGACCAGGGTGGGCCGGGTGCCCCGGCTGGTGCTCACCACCGCCGCGATGGCGGCCTGGGCGGCGCCGGCGATGACCGGCTCGACGGTGTGGAGCTTCCTGTTCGACACCAACCTCGGTCTGGTCAACAAGACCCTGGTGAGCATCGGGCTGGACGGGTTCCACGAGTACAACTGGTTCTACGACAAGTGGTCGGCCTTCCTCATCGTCGGGGCCGTGGTCGTCTGGCACTCCTTCCCGTTCGTCATGGTGACGCTGTACGCGGGCATCAAGGCGATCCCGACCGAGGTCCTGGAGGCGGCGGCGCTGGACGGCGCCGGCACCTGGTCCACCTTCCGCCGGATCACGGCCCCGATGCTCCGGCCGATCCTGACCATCGTGGTGATCCAGTCGGTCATCTGGGACTTCAAGGTGTTCACCCAGATCTACGTGATGACCGAGGGCGGCGGCATCGCCGGCCAGAACCTGGTGCTCAACGTCTACGCCTACCAGAAGGCCTTCGCCTCCTCCCAGTACGGGCTCGGCGCGGCCATCGGCGTGATCATGCTGCTGATCCTGGTGATCCCCACCGTCCTCTACATCCGCTCGCTGCGCAGGACGGGGAACGAACTGTGAACGCCCGTAGCCGCTGGCGCCTGGGCGCCAACACCACCGCCCTCCTGGTGGCGGCCGTCACCGCCTTCCCGATCTTCTGGATGGTGCTCTCGGCGATCAAGCCGAAGGGCGAGGTGCAGTCGCTCGACCCGCGCCCCTGGACGGCGCACCCGACGCTGGAGAGCTTCCGCCAGGTCCTCAGCGTGGACGGCTTCGGCCGGTACTTCCTCAACAGCCTGGTGATCGCGCTGTCGGTGGTGGTGCTCTCCGCCCTGGTGGTCTTCCTCGCGGCGGTCGCGGTGACCAGGTTCAACTTCCGCTTCCGCACCACCATCATGGTGATGTTCCTGATCGCCCAGATGATCCCGGTCGAGGCGCTGACCATCCCGCTGTTCTTCATGTTCCGCGACGCGGGCCGGTTCGCGCCGGGCATCGGGCTCAACACCCTGGCCTCGCTGATCCTGGTGCAGCTGGCCTTCTCGCTGCCGTTCGGCATCTGGATGATGCGGGGCTTCGTCGCCGCCGTGCCGGTGTCCATCGAGGAGGCCGCACAGATCGACGGTGCCAGCCGGACCCGCATCCTGTGGACGATCCTGCTGCCGCTGGTCGCCCCCGGGCTGGCCGCGACCAGCGTGTTCTCCTTCATCGCGGCGTGGAACGACTTCGTCTTCGCCAAGACCTTCATCATCAGCGCGACCGACAACCAGACCCTCCCCTCGGCGCTGCTGGTGTTCTTCAAGCCGGACGAGAACGACTGGGGCGGCATCATGGCGGCCTCCACGCTGATGACCGTGCCGGTGCTGATCTTCTTCATCGCGGTGCAGCGCAAGCTGGTCTCCGGGCTGGCCGGCGCGGTCAAGGACTGAGATCCGGACCTTGACGGAAATCCCCGCGACGGAGGGGCTGCGGCGGGTATAGCGTCCGGTGCCGTGGAGGTGGGGTCCATGGACCGGGAGCGTGCCGACGGGCAACTCGCGCAGATCGCCGAGACGGTGGGCCTCGCCCGCCGTCTCGGCTCGCGCGTCTGGCTGCGCGGCGGCTGGGCGATGGACTTCTTCCTCGGTGAGTGGACCCGCGACCACGAGGACGTCGACTGGTTCGTCCCGGCCGCCGACGCCCCCGCGCTCTCCGCCGCACTGCACGCCCTCGGCTACCGCCCGCTCGCGGGCAGCCCGCCGGAGCAGCAGTTCGACGTCGTGAAGGACGGCCTGGAGTCCGGCTTCGCGCTGGTCGACCCGGCGCCGGACGGCCGGGTGCTGGTGTCCGGCGGCCCCTGGGCGGGGACGGCCTGGCCGGCCGGGCTGCTGAACGGGCCGCCGGGGCGGCTCGGAGGCCTGGTCTGCCCGATCGTCGCACCGGCGGCGCAGATCGAGATCAAGCGGATGATGCCGGTCTGGGACCCGCGGCGCCCGCGCCGGGCGAAGGACACCGAGGACGTCGACCGGCTGCTCCGGGCGCTCAGGCGGCCAGCGTCTGCTCCGCCGACGGAACGCCGACCAGGGTGAACGCCGCGCCGCCGTCGTCGCGGACCACCGCCCGGCGCCCGAACGGCGTGGGCTCCGGCCCGGCCAGCACGGTTCCGCCGAGTTCCCGCACCCGCTCCACCGCGAGGTCGGTGTCGGCGGTCCCGAAGTGGACGGCCCAGCCGGGGTCGGGGTGCCGGGCGATCCCGCCGGCCGGCAGTCCGGCGACCCGGAACAGCGTGGCGCCGTCGCTCTCGCGGCCGTACTCGTAGCCGAACACCCGCCGGTAGAACGCCCGGGCGGCCTCCGGGTCGGGGGAGTGCTGCTCGCTCCAGCTGAACGCGGCCGGCTCGTCGACCAGGCCCGCGCCCTGCCAGAGCAGCCCCTGCCGCAGGCCGAACACCGCCCCGGCCGGGTCGGCCGCCAGCGCCGCCCAGCCCTGCTCGGGCGGTACCTCGTAGGGTTCCCGCAGCACCCGGCCGCCCGCCTCCCGCACCGCCGCGGCCGTCCGCCCGGCATCGGCCACCGCCAGGTACGTCGTCCAGGACTGCTCGCCGCCGCTCGGGCGGGCGGTGAGGCCGGCGACCTGGGCGCCGCGCAGCGTGGCGACCGTCCAGCCGGGCAGCTCGACGAACTCCCAGGCGAACAGCCCGCCGTAGAAGCGCCGGGCCCGCCCGAGGTTCACCGCGCCCAGCTCGACCCAGCAGGGGACGCCCTCGTGGTACCTGCCCGCCTTCGGCATGCCGCGGCCTCCTGGGTCCGTCCGGTGGGTCGGTGCGCCGGCGGGCTCAGGAGACGCCGCGCGGCCGGAACTGGATGCTGATCCGGGGGCCGACCGGCCGGGCCGTCTTGGGCACCGCGTGCTCCCAGGTGCGCTGGCAGGAGCCGCCCATCACCAGCAGGTCCCCGTGCCCCAGCAGCCGCCTCAGCACCGGAGCGCCGCCGCCCCGGGGGCGCAGCAGCAGCGGTCGGGGCTCGCCGACGGACAGGATCGCCACCATGGTGTCCTGGCGCGCGCCGCGCCCGATCCGGTCGCCGTGCCAGGCCACGCTGTCCCGGCCGTCCCGGTAGTAGCAGAGGCCCAGGGTGCGGAACGGCTCGCCCAGCTCCCGCGCGTAGTGCGCGCTCAGCGCCGCGCGGGCCTCGCCGAGCACCGGGTGCGGAGGGGCGTCGGCCTCCCGGTAGGAGGCGAGCAGCCGGGGGACGTCCACCGTGCGCTCGTACATCTCGCGCCGTTCGGCCCGCCAGGGCACCTCGGCGGCGAGCTGTTCGAACAGCCGGTCCGCCCCGTGCAGCCAGCCGGGCAGCAGGTCCACCCAGGCGCCGGCGCCCAGCACCTCGCGGCGCACGCCGGTCAACGGTCCCAGGACGGGCCCGGTCGGGCCCGGGTCGTCGAACAGGGACGGCTGGAGGTGGACGGCGGTGGTGCTCATGGATTCAGCCTACGCCGAAGAATCGAACGCGCATCCGAATAGGAGGAGGGGGCCCTTCGAGCGTACGCCGACCGTGCGCCCGGTCCACCGGGCACACGGTCGGCGACGGCGGGGCCTCAGCGGAGGGACCGCTCGCTGTCGGCGGGGGCGTCCGCGTCCGCGGTGCCGAGCCGCGCGTACACCTCCGGGCGGCGCGAGCGCAGCCGCAGGGCGAGGCCGACCCCGGTCAGGAACACCACCGGAACCACCGACACCAGCGGCCAGTTGACCTCCGGCCCGGCCGCCGTGAACAGGTCGAGGCGCCAGACCACCAGCCCGGTCGCGCAGCACAGCAGCACCGTGGAGAGCAGCGGGGCGACCGCCGTGCGGAACCGGCCCGCGCTCGCCGCGGCCGCCCGCTCGCGGCGGAAGAAGGCGTACACGGCGAGCCCGGCCAGCGCCTGGAGCAGCAGGATGCCGACCACCCCGGGGGAGTTCACCCAGAGGAAGAACTGGTTGTACGGGTCGGCGCCGATCAGCGCGGCCACCACCACGGCGGCGGCCGCGAGCAGGCTCTGCGCGATCCCGCCGATCCACGGCGAGCGGTGCCGGGGGTGGATCCGTCCGAGCGCGGCGGGCGCGGCGCCCTCGGCGGCCAGCGCGTGGCCGTAGCGGGTGATGGTGTTGTGGAAGGCGAGCAGCGCGGCCAGCAGGCTGGTGACGATCAGGACGCGCTGCAGGTCCGTCGCCCAGCCGCCGACGTAGTCCGTCATCGCGGTGAAGAACATCCCCGCCGGGTCGGCGGTCGCGGCGGCCACCGCCCCGGAGTCGCCGAAGGCCTGCACGATCGTCCACGTGATGAAGGTGTAGAACAGCCCGAGGAAGGCGATCGCCGCGTACGTGGCCCGGGGCACCGTGCGGTGCGGGGCGCGGGCCTCCTCGCGGTAGATCGCGGTGGCCTCGAAGCCCACGAACGCGGCGAAGGACAGGCCGAGCACGCCGCCCATGCCCCCGGTGGCCACGTTCGAGGGCGCGAACGAGGAGAGCGAGAGGCCGTGCGCCCCGCCCCGGGCCAGGATCGCGACGGCGAGCACCAGCAGGATCCCGGTCTCGGCGATCAGCAGCGCGCCGAGCACCTTGGCGCCGAGGTCTATCGAGCGGTGGCCGAGGAACCAGACCGCGGCGACCCCGAGCAGCGCCCAGAGCGGCCAGGGCAGGTCCAGGCCGAGCAGGTCCGCGGCGGTCTCCTCGGCGAAGTAGCCGAAGGCGCCGAACATGCCGATCTGGATCGCGCTGTACGACAGCACCGCCAGCAGCGCGGCGCCCAGCCCGGCGGGCCGGCCGAGGCCCCGGGTGACGTAGGCGTAGAACGCGCCCGCGTTGCGGACGTGCGCGGTCATGGTGGTGAAGCCGACCGCGAACAGGGCCAGCACCAGGCCGGTGGCCAGGTAGGCGGCCGGGGCGCCGATGCCGCCGAAGGCGATGGCGAAGGGCGCGACCCCGGCCATCACGGTGAGCGGCGCGGCGGCGGCCACGACGAAGAAGACGATGTCGCCGGTGCCGAGGACGCCGCGTTCCAGTCCGCGTTCCAGTCCGGGTGCCGGTGCCGCGGGAGCGGTCGTGTCGGAGGGCAGGTGCATGGGGGAGCTCTCCCGGGGTCGTGCGGTCGAGGGTAGGGGAGGCCGTCCAGGTGGGGGGAGTGGACGGCGTGAACGGGTCCGGCGCGCGCCCGGGGCGCAGCGCCTTTCGTCGCGGCGGCGCTCAGTGCGTGCGCCGACCGCCCAGCCAGGTGCCCAGCACGGCGACCCCGGCCAGCTCGCCGGCCGGGACGGCGTACGGGTCGGCGGCCAGGTGCACCAGGTCCGCCCGCAGGCCGACCCGCAGCACCCCCCAGGCGTCCTCCTCGAACGCCTGGTGCGCCACGCCCGCCGAGTAGGCGGCCAGCGCCTCGTCGAGCCCGATCCGCTCCTCCGGCAGCCAGCCCCCCTCCGGCAGGCCCTCGGGCGTCTGCCGGGTGACGGCGGTGGCCAGCCCGGCCAGCGGCTCGTACCGGGTGACCGGCCAGTCGCTGCCGAACGAGACCCGCGCCCCGCTGCGCAGCAGGGCGGCGATCTGGTACTGCCGGGCGCCGCGCTCGGGGCCGATCCGGGGCAGGGTCAGCTCGGTCATCAGCGGGTCCGACTGCGCCCAGAGCGGCTCGAAGTTGGCGATCACGCCGAGTTCGGCGAACCGCGGCAGGTCGGCCGGGTCGACCAACTGGACGTGGGCGATCACCGGGCGCCGGGCGCGCGGTCCGTTGCGGCGCGCGGCGGCCTCGACCGCGTCCAGGGCGATCCGCACGCCGTGGTCGCCGATGGCGTGGATGTGCGGCTGGAAGCCGAGCGCGTCGACGGCGGTGACGGCCTCGGCGAGCTCCGCGCCGGTCCAGTTGGCCGACCCGTGCGAGTGCGGGCAGTCGCTGTAGGGCTCCAGCAGCGCGGCGGTGCCGGACTCCACGACCCCGTCGGCGAAGAACTTGACGGCGCGCGCGGTCAGCCGGCCGCCCCCGGCGGCCTCCACCCGCTCGCGGTCGGCGGCGAGCCGGGGGAGTCGCTCGCGCCAGCCGTCCGGTTCGAGCAGCAGCGCGAGGTTGGCCCGTACGGCGAGGCCGTCACCGGCGACGGCGGCGATCCAGGTGTCCACCTGGGCGGGTTCGACCCAGGCGTCCTGGATCCAGGTCACCCCGGCCGAGGCGAGCACCCGGGCCGTCGCGCGCAGCGCGTCGACCTGCTCGGCGAGGGCGGGCAGCGGGACGAGGGCGAGCACGGGGTTGAGCGCGCCGAACTCGCGCAGGGTGCCGAGCGGGCTGCCGTCGGCCCGGCGGACGATCTCGCCGTGGGCCGGCTCGGGCGTGTCGGCGGTGTACCCGGCCCGCCGCAGCGCCTCGCTGTTGGCCCAGCCGGTGTGGTGGTCCATGGTGCGCAGCAGCACCGGCCGGTCGGGGACGACGGCGTCGAGCAGTGCGGCGTCGAACAGGCCGCCCTCGGCGAGCCAGGGGTCGAAGGCGTCGCCGGTGATCCACTCGGCCTCCGGGTGCTCCTCGGCCCAGACCCGGACGGCCTCGACCACCCCGGCCAGGCTGGTGCAGTCCCGGACCGGGACGCCGCGCAGGCCGAGTCCGCCGATCAGCGGGTGGACGTGGCCGTCGCCCCAGGACGGCAGCAGGGCGCCGCCGGCCAGGTCGACGGTCTCGGTCCGCTCGTCGCGCAGGGCGTGGGCCGCCACGCCGAGGGCGGTGATCCGCCCGGCGGTGACGGCGAGGGCGTCGGTGACGGGGCGGGCCGGGTCGCCGGTGTGGATCCGGCCTCCGGTGAAGAGCGTGTCGGCGCGCATACGGGTGCGTCCTCTCCCGGGTGCGGTCTGGTGTGACCTGGTTAACTGAATGGGATTCGGTAACCGTAGGCGCGGCCCGGCGGGGCGCGGAAGAGTTTTATTGAAAGTCATTCGATTACGTTTTCATGACGATGATCTTGAGCGATGATCGTAGGGCCGCGCCGCGCGGCGACACCGCCATCGCCGAAGAGGACGGAAACCCCATGGCCAGGCCGCGCACACCCCTGCTGGACCGGCAGCGCATCGTGCACACCGCGCTGCGGCTGGTCGACGAGGCCGGCGACCTCACCATCCCGGCCCTCGCCGGCGCGCTCAAGGTCAGCCCCTCCGCGCTCTACCACCACGTCACCGGGCGGGCCGAGATCGTCGCCCTGATGCGCGCCGAGCTCGTCCGGGTCATCGGCGAGCGGTCGCTCTGGGACCGGCCGTGGGACGAGGCGCTGCGCGGCTGGGCCCGCGCCTACCGGGAGGCCTTCGCCGAGCACCCCGGCATCATCCGGCTGCTGGCCACCGCGCCGCTCGCCGAACCGTTCATGCACGAGCTGTACGAGCGGGCCGTCGCCACCCTGGAGGCGGCGGGCTTCGCGCGTGCCGACGTGATGGGGGTGATCACCGCGCTGGAGAGCTTCATCCTCGGCTCCGCGCTGGACCTCGTCGCGCCCGCCGTCATGGTCGACGCGGTGGACCGCGAGGCGACCCCGCGACTGGCCGAGGCGCTGGCCGCCGTCCCGGCCGGGCGGCACCGCGCCGACCAGGCCTTCGAGGTCGGGCTCGCGGCGCTGATCGCCGGCTACCGCACGCTGCTGCCGGCCGGTCGCGCGGCGGGGGCGGCGACGGGTCCGACGGCGGGGGTGGCGGGCCCGGATCCGATTTCTGACCAGGCGTGATGGCCTGCTAGTGTTCTTCCTGTCGAGAGGGAACGATCTCCGCGGAGCGGGGAACGGGACCGGTTCGACCAGGCGTCAGTGGTGCTACCAGAGCACGTCCTACTTTCAGTAGGGAGAGTCCGTGCAACCCGGGCCTGGCGCTCCATCGGAAGCGGCCGTCCCCCTGTGGGGGGCGGCCGCTTCGTCGTTCCCCGGGCGGCTCGGCCACTCCGGGTGATTCCGGGCGGCCCGGGCCGGCGCCGGGCGGCGGCGCTCCTATCGCACGCGGCGGCCGAAACCCGTCGAGGCGGCCGACAATCGGCCAACGTCCCGCGCCAGGTGGATCGTTCGTTCGTGCGGCGCACGGGTGTGCGGTCAGCGGTGATGGCGTGCGGAGGGGCCTGACGCGGCGTCAAAGGATGGCCGAAAGCTGACCGTTGTGGTGTGAATATGCCATTGGAACGTTCGTTGAATGGATTCCACCAGTAGCCTTCCGTGTCGAACCCGCCACGGGTCGTGGCAGTCCGGCCGGTGTCCGGCGGCCATGCCCCGCCGCGCCGTTTCCTCCCCGAACCCTCAGAAGGAGCCCGAGTGCCGGGTATCGACGAGTGCCTGTCCCGGGCGATGGCGATCGCCGGGGCCCGCGCCGCCAGTCTGATCGACTGGAGCAGCGGGCTCGCCCTGGGCAGCCTCGGAGTCAGTCCGACCGGC
>NZ_JBHVIV010000159.1:0-8329 GCF_042799475.1 Kitasatospora sp. NPDC057692
AGGGCGGGCAGGGCGGCGGGCGCGGGCAGGACCGCCGCGACCGGGGCGGCTCGGGCGGCTCCGGCGGCTCGGCGCCGCTGGGCAACAGCGCCATGGCGGACGCGCTGCGCCGGGCCGGGCTGGCCGGCGGAGGCTCGGCGGACGACCGCCGCTCCGGCGACCGCCGTTCCGGGCGGCGCTGAGCCAGGCGGTGCTGGGCCGGGGCCCGGTATCCGGCGGCCTCACACCAGCAGCTTGTCCTTCGCCTTCTGGTACTCCTCCTCGGAGATGGCCCCGCTGGCCTTGAGGTCGGCCAGTTTGGCCAGGTCCTCGACGTGGCTCCGGCCGGGCGGCGCCTGCGCGGCCCCCTCCCCGGGGCCGGCCGCCGCGTCGCGGATGTACGCCTTGAACGCGGCGTCGGCCTTCTGGGCCTGGGCGATGTCGCGTTCACCCATGCCCTTGCCGCGCGCGATGACGTACACCAGCACACCGATCAGCGGCAGCAGGATCACCAGGATCATCCAGCCGGCCTTGGCCCAGCCGCCCATGTCATGGCTGCGGAAGATGTCCGTGATGATCTTGAAGAGCAGGAAGAACCAGAGGATCCAGAGGAACAGCTCCAGCATCGTCCAGAAGATGTTGAGCAGCGGGTAGTTGTCCATGACGGCTCCCGTCGGTGCGGGCCCGAGAAGGACCCGAGTCCCTTCGAGTCATACCACCGGACCTCGGGCACCGCGGCCCGCTGCTGCGCCATTCCGGTGGTCTTCCGACGGCCCTCCGCCAGCTCTCCGGCGGTCCTCCGGCGGTCCTCCGGCGGTCCTCCGGCGCCTCCCCGGGAGCGGGGGGAGCGGGCGCGGATCAGCGCGGATCCGACCGCAGCTCCACCGCCAGCGCGATCAGCTCGCCCCACCACGCGTCGTGGCCGTGCAGCAGCAGCCGCTGGGCCTCGGCCGGGTCCGTCGCGCGGACCTCGACCACCTGCTCGCCGTCGTCCGGGTTGGTCGGCACGGAGTCCACCGTGATCTCGGCCCAGCCCCAGAGCCAGGCCTTCTCGGGGTGCGGCTGCCAGGGCCGGTAGGGCACCGGGTCGTCGGTCACGCAGCGGTGCGCGCCCAGCCAGACCGGTTCGCCGAGCAGCCGGGCGCCGGCCTCCTCGCGCAGCTCGCGGACCAGGCAGGAGTCCACCGACTCCCCGTGCTCGCGGGTGCCGCCGGGCAGGAACCAGTGGTCGCGCTCGTCGCGGCAGAGCACCACCCGGCCGCCGTCGGTGAACCCCACCAGGTGGATGTTGGTGACCAGCTCGTCCGGCGGCAGGACGGTGGAGAACTGCGCGTCGTAGCGGCCCCAGGCCCAGTACTGCGGGGCGTGCAGCGCGGGGAAGCGGGCGGCCAGCTCGTCGGCGCGGCCGGTTCCCGAGGGGGTCCGGCCGGCCTCGGCGGGGCGGGACGGTCTGGGGATCGGCGGGGCTCCGGCGCCGTCCGGTGTCGGGGCGGCCCCGCCGTTCTCCGTGGTCTCGGTGGTGCCGGTGGTACCCGTGGTTTCGGTCATTCGGTGATCGTAGTCCCGGCCGGACGCAGTAGGGTGGCCGTCCGGTGAGCGAGCGTCAGCTCCGCGGTGTCCATCGCGCGCGACCGGCGCGGGACCACCGCCTCCAGCGAGGTGCCGACCCAACTGCCCAGCGAGATCTCGGCGGTGATGCCAGGACCGAAGCCCGCGATCAGCCCCTGGGTGCCGTCCTCGACCCCGCCCTCCTCGAACATCCGGGCCAGCGCGTCGAAGACCACGGCGCTGGCGATGTTGCCGCGCTCGGTGAGCGTGGCCCGGGAGAACCGGAACGCGGCCGGCTCCAGGTTGAGGAAGTGGCAGAGGTCGTCGAGGATCCGCGGACCGCCCGCGTGCACGATGTAGAAGCCGAGGCCCGAGACGTCCCAGGCGTGCTCGATGGCCAGCGCGCGCAGGGCGGGGGCGAGCATCTCCATCGTGCCGGGGACGCGCTTGTCGAGCTGGAAGTGGAAGCCGGTGTCCTTGACCCCGTAGGAGATCCAGTTCTCGGTGTCCGGCACCAGGTGCGAGCCGTTGCGCTCCAGGTGGACGCCGGTGCCGCCGCGGCCGCGCAGCACGACGGCGGCGATCGCGTCGCCGAACAGGCCGTTGGAGAGCAGCGAGCCGACTCCGATGTCGGTGGGCTGGTAGCAGAGCGAGCAGAACTCGCAGGCGACGATCAGCACGTTGGCGCCGGGGTAGGCGCGGCAGAAGTCGTGCGCCCGGTTGACGGCGGCGCCGCCGGCCGCGCAGCCCAGCTGGGCGATCGGCAGCTGCCGGGTGTCGGAGCGGAACCCCATCTCGTTGATCAGCCACGCGGTCAGCGAGGGCATCATGAAGCCGGTGCAGGACACGTAGAGGATGAGGTCGACGTCCCGGGCGGTGAGCTCGGCGTGGTCGAGGGCGCGCTCGACCACCTCGGGGACGCGGCGCTTGGCCTCCCGCTCGTAGACGGCGTTGCGGACGGTGAAGCCGGGGTGGCGCAGGGTCTGCTCGATGGGCTGGACCAGGTGTCTGGTCCGCACCCCGGTGTTCTCGATCAGCCGCAGCGCGAGGCCGAGTTGCGGGTGGTCGGCGTGCAGGGTGCGGGCCAGGTCGAGGGTCTCGTCGAGCGTGATGACGTGCTCGGGAACGGCGATGGCGGGTCTGCAGAGTGTTGCCATGGGTGGATCTCCCGTCGGGCGGGCCTGGGTCTACGGATGCGGCTGGGGGCGGTGGGGGGTCACCAGGCGACCGGCAGGGTCTGCGGGTAGCGCCAGATCGAGCCGGTCTGCCAGTCCAGCTCGGCGGGCGGCACGGCGAGCCGCAGCCCGGGGAACCGGTTCAGCAGGGTGCCGATGGCCACCTGGAGCTCCATCCGGGCCAGGTGGGAGCCCAGGCAGTGGTGGGTGCCGTAGCCGAAGGTCATGTGGGTGGGCGCGCCGCGGTCGAGGTCGAGCTCGTCGGGCCGCTCGTACACCGCCGGGTCGCGGTTGGCGGCCAGGTAGGAGACGTGCACCGGCTCGCCGGCCCGGATCAGCACCCCGCCGAGCTCGACGTCCTCGGTGGCGACCCGGGCGATGCCGACCCCCTGGCGGAACGGGATGAAGCGCAGCAGCTCCTCCAGGCCGCGCGGCAGCAGGTCCGGCTGGGCGCGGAGCTTGGCCAGCTGCTCGGGGTGGGTGAGCAGGGTGTAGGTGATGTTGGAGAGCTGGTAGGTGCTGGTGTCGTGGCCGGTGACCAGCAGGACCATGGCCATGACGGCGAGTTCGTCGTCGTCCAGCAGCTCGGCGCCGTCCCGGGCGGTGGCGAGCGCGCTGATGAGGTCCTCGCCGGGCGAGCGGCGGCGGGCGGCGGTGAGCTCGGCGAAGTAGGCGCGCAGCGCGGCCTTGGCGTTCACCTGGCCCGTGCCGCTCTCCGGTCCCATGGACATCATCGCGACGGCGTGGCCGCGGAGTTCGGCGCGGTCCCCGGCGGGGATGTCGAGGAGTTCGCAGATGGTGGTGAGCGGCAGTCGGGCGGAGAGGAAGCGGACGAGGTCGGCGGGTGCGCCGTGCTCCTCCATCTCGTCGAAGTAGCCGTCGACGACGCGCTGGGTGTGCGGGCGCATCCGCTCCACCTGGCGGTTGGTGAAGCCCTGGGCGACCAGTCGGCGGAGCCGGTTGTGGGCCGGCGGGTCCATCAGGTTGATCGACTCGACCTGCGCGATCGGGGCGGGCGTCATCCGGGGCAGGTCACGGCCGATGCCGGCGGCGCGGCTGAACCGGCGGTCGGTGGTGACCACCCGGACGTCCTCGTAGCGGGTGGCGAGCCAGGCCTCGCCCTCGCCGTGCGGAAGGCGGATCCTGGCGATCGGCTCCTCGGTCAGCAGGCGCTTGAGCAGAGGGTCGAACTCCAGGCCGTCGGTGTGGTTGAAGGGGCAGTCCCACACGGGGGCGGAGGTAGTCACGGGCTGGTCCCAGGGGGCGGTTTCTGCCGCCCGGACGAAGGTCGTTCGGGCGCGGACGTGCCGATGTTCCCCCATCGGGCCGGAAAAGTGGGGACTCGGGCGATAGTTCCCTCGATCGAGTGATATGGCTGATTGTCGTGTGATTTAGGGAGGTTGGGAAGGCGATGCCCGGCGGCGGGCGGACCGGCCGGGCGGGACGGCGAGCGCGCCGCCCCGCGCGTCGGTGGGAGGGTCAGCGCGCGGTGCGCGGCCCCACGCCGTGGAGCAGGGTGTCGACGATCCGGGCCGCCAGGGCGTCGGGGTCGGCGGGGTCGGCCGGCGCCGCTCCGGCACCGCCGTGCAGGGCCTCGCCGATGAGCGCGTAGAAGACCCGGCGCACCCACTCCAGGTCGGCGTCCGCGGCGATCACGCCCTGTTCGCGGATCCGGCCGAGCAGGTCGACGCAGCGGCGGGCGATCTCCTCGTGCGTCCGCGCGGCCTGCTCGCTCTGTGCGGCCGCCGGCCCCAGCGCGAAGCCCCAGGCCGCCTTCACCCGCAGCACGTTGGCCGTCGCGCGGTGCAGGGCGACCAGTGGCGGGGCGGTCTCCGGGCGGCCGTCCTCGATGGCCTCGGCGAGCTTGGCCGCGGCCTCGGCGGCGAGCGCGTCGACCAGCGCCTGCCGGTTGGCGAACCGGCGGTGGACGGTGGTCCGGGTGACGCCGGCCGCCTCCGCGATCTGCTCCATGGACGCGCCCGGGGTCTCGGCCAGGACGCGTTCCGCCGCCGCGAGGATCGCGCGGACGCTGCGCTCGGCGTCGGCGCGCAGCGGGCGTCCGGGCGTGTTGCTCATGGTGTGCCTCCAGCTCTGGCGTACCCGGGGAACGGTACAGCGGGGGAACGGTTCGCCGATTAACTGAAACATTGGTGTCGCATCTTTGTGATTATCCGATACTCTCGTGTCACACATCGCGAGAACAAGGAGCACCACCGTGCGTACCGCCACCACTGCTCTGATCACCGGCGCCTCCTCCGGTCTCGGCGCCGAGTTCGCCGCCCAGCTGGCCGCGCGCGGCCACGACCTCGTCCTGCTCGCCCGCTCCGCCGACCGCCTGCACGACCTCGCCGAGCGCCTCGGCGAGGCCCACGGCGTCACCGCCCACGTCCTCGTCCAGGACCTCTCCGCCCATGACGCCGCCCGCCGGGTGGGCGCCGAACTCGCCGACCGCGGCCTGGCGGTGGACCTGCTGGTCAACAACGCCGGCTTCGGCACCTGCGGCCGGTTCGAGGGGATCGACCCGCGGCGCGACCACGACCAGCTGATGGTCAACGTCGTCGCGCCCGTCGACCTCACCCATGAACTGCTGCCCGGCATGCTCGCCCGCGGCCGGGGCGCGGTGGTCAACGTGGCGTCCACGGCGGCCTTCCAGCCGACCCCGTACTTCGCCGTCTACGGCTCGTCGAAGGCCTTCGTGCTCAACTTCAGCCTCGCGCTGCGCCAGGAGTACCGGCGGCGCGGCATCCGGGTCCTGGCGGTGTGCCCGGGCCCGGTGGAGACCGGGTTCTTCGACGTGATCGGCACCCGGAAGGCCGCCGTCACCGGCGGCTTCACCACCCCGGAGCCGGTCGTCCGGACGGCGCTGCGGGCGCTGGACGCCGACCGCGCCTACGTCGTGCCCGGCCTGGGCAACCTGGTCGGCGCCCACCTCGCGCCGCGCCGCCCGCGCGCGCTGGTCGCCGCGGTGGCCGAGCGGCTGTCGCGCGGGGTGCGCGACGCGATGGCGGGCGGGCGGGCCGCCTGAGGTCAGCTCCAGTCGGCGACGCGGACCGCGCCCATCACCCCGCCGGCGCCGTTGTAGAGGACGAGCATCCGGCCCGGTTCGTTCGGCCCGGCCCACCTCAGGTAGGCGCGGACGATGGTACGGGTCCGGGCGTCGACGTTCTCGGCGAAGTCGGTGGCCAGGTAGGTGTTGACGTGGTCGTCCTGCGGCACGGCCCGGTTGAGCCGGGTGACGTGGCCGAGGACGGCCGCCCGCTCCTCCTCGGTGCCCTGCTGCTCGACGTACCGGGTGAAGGCGGCGGAGCCGTCCTCGGCTCCGGGCGCCGGGGGCATCGCGGAAGGCGCGTGGGCGGGCCCCGGCCCGGCGGGCTTCGGCGCGTGGTCCGCCGGCCGGAACGCGACGGCGATCAGGACGGCGGCGGCAACGCTCACGGCGACCGTGATCGGACGGTGCTTCATCGGGTGACCTACCCCCTCGGTCGGCATGCCAGCCGACTCTAACAGTCCATCAGTTCAAGGATCGGTCGACGGCGGACGCCGCCCCGGGGAGAACCGCGGGGGCGCCGGCCGCGTCCGTGCGGGCGTGATCAGAACCGTGTTGAACGGGCTGCCGATGTTCTGGCCCGGGCTGCTCGCCTCGCTCGTCCCGGCGGCACTGCTGAACCGCCCGGTCGGGCGGCTGCTGCGCACCCACTGGGCGGTCGGCTTCGTCCTGCTGCTCGCCCTCGGCGGGGTGGCCACGCTGACCCTGCTCCCCGAGCACCCGCGCCCGTTCTGGCAGGACCCCTCCTGGGCGGGCGTCGTCCACCACTGCGCGCTCGACGGCCTGCGCCTGCGCCCGCCGGGGGAGTGGTTCACCTCGCGGCAGGCCGACCTCGCCGTCCTGATGTTCGCCCCGATCGGCCTGGCCGCCGCCCTGACCGGCTCCCGGCGGCGGGCCGGCGCCGTGCTCCTCGGCGGCGCCTTCCTCCCCTTCGCCCTGGAGGCCGCCCAGTACGCCGTGCCCGCCCTGGGCCGCGCCTGCGACGGCCAGGACGCCCTGGACTCCGTCCTCGGTCTCGCCCTCGGCGCCCTCCTCGGCCTCCTCGCCCGCCCGGCCCTGCGCCACGCGTGAGGACGGCCGACGGACGGGCCGCCGGTAAATCGCTTGACCGGGCCACCCGGGGGCGTTCCACTGAGCCGGGCACCGCGCGCCGCGGTGCCGCGACCAGGGGAGGCAGCCGCACTCATGGAGATCCGTTCCACCACCGAGCAGGACCACGACGTCTTCGTCGACACCCTCCTCACCCCGTTCGGGCTCGTCCGGGACACGCCGGCCGAGGACGGCGGCGGCGTCTGGTGGTCGGCCCTGGAGATGGACCGGGGTGTGATGGCGGTGTCGGACGACGGGCGGCCGATCGGCACGGCCGGCGCGTACTCCTTCGAGCTCACCCTGCCCGGCGGCGCCCTCGTCCCGGCCGCCGGGGTGACCACCGTCGGCGTGCTGCCCACGCACCGGCGCCAGGGCGTGCTCACCGCGATGATGCGGCACCAGCTCGCGGACGTGCGGGAGCGGGGGGAGTTCCTCGCGGTGCTGCTGGCCTCCGAAGCCGTGATCTACCGCCGGTTCGGCTACGGCCCGGCGACGTACACCCGGCGGCTGGCGGTGCCGCGCCACCGCTCGGCGCTCGCCGCCCCCAGGGCGGGCGGGGCGGACACCGGCACGGTCGAGCTGCTGCGGCGGGAGCAGTGCGTCGACCTCATGGAGGAGGTCTACGACCGCTACCGGCGGACGCAGCCCGGCGCGGTGTCGCGCCCGCACCGCTGGTGGGCCCTGCGCGCGGGGCAGCCGCCGATCGCCCCGGCACCGCGCTACGTCGCGGTCCACCGCGACGCCGACGGCGTGCCGGACGGGTACGCGAGCTACTCGCGGGGCGACTACGACCCCGTGACCAAGGCGGTCGTCCTGACCGTGGACGAGACCATCGCCGTCGACGACGCCGCCTTCACGGCCCTGGCCCGGTTCGTGCTCCAGCACGACCTGGTGACCCAGATCGTGTTCAAGCACCTCCCGACCGGGCACCCGCTGCCCTGGCAGCTCGCGGACTTCCGCGCGGGCGAGGTGTCCGGGGAGACGGACTGGCTCTGGGTGCGCCTGCTGGACGTCCCGCGCGCCCTGGCCGCGCGCGGCTGGTTCGCCGACGGCGAGCTCGTCCTCGACGTCGAGGACCGGTTCCTCGGCGAGCGGAACCGCTACCTGCTGGCCGTCCGGGACGGCCGGGCCGAGTGCGTCCCGACCGACCGGGAGCCGGACCTCTCGCTGGACGTCAGCGACCTCGGCTCCGTCTACCTCGGCGGCACCGCCCCGAGCACCCTGGTCCGGGCCGGCCACATCCGCGCCCACCACCCCGAGGCCGCCGCCCTCGCCGACACCCTCTTCCGCACCGACCGCCCGCCGTTCGCCCTGCACTGGTTCTGACCGGCGCGCGCCGACGGGCCCGCCGTCCGGCCCGTCCCGCTGAACACCCCGGCGCGGGGGGGGGGGGGGGGGCCGCTGACGCCGCCCCCCCCGGGCGCCCGCCCCCCCCCGGCCCCCACCCCCGGGGGGGGGCGAGGCGCCGCCCCCCGGGCCGGGGGGATAGTAA
>NZ_JBHVIV010000160.1:0-8130 GCF_042799475.1 Kitasatospora sp. NPDC057692
GAACCCGACACGCCTGCGTGCCCGAATAGTCGAACTCCGCGGCCTGCCCGATCACGATCGGACCGGACCCGATCACCAGAACGGACTTGATGTCACTGCGCTTAGGCACGCCGGCCCTCCGTCACGACGTGATCCAGTAGCTGGCGGCCGTACGGTCCACCGCGCGGTCGAGCGGGTCGCGGAAGCGTCGGGCGACGAGCCCGACCGGGGTGAGGACCAGCAGGTAGGCGAGCAGGAGCAGGAATTGCAGGCCGGTGCGGCGGGCGGTGCTCAGCGGGGTGGTGCTCGGCGGGGTGGTGCTCATCGGGGTCGTCCTTCCGGGAGGGCCCGAGCGGGCGGGCGTGGTGGCGGGTGGTCAGTCGAGCGGGATCTCGTCGCGCCAGTCGCCCTCCTCGGTCCAGGCCGGCTGGTCGGCCTTGGCGAGCAGGAAGTCGCCGATGGCGAGGGTGTCGATGTCGGTGCGCATGAAGCAGCGGTAGGCGTCCTCGGGGCTGGTCACGATCGGCTCGCCGCGCACGTTGAAGGAGGTGTTGACCAGCACGGGGCAGCCGGTCCGCTCCTTGAAGTCGCCGAGCAGCCGGTGCAGTCGGGGGTCGGCCTCCGCGGTGACGGTCTGGATCCGGGCGGAGTGGTCGACGTGGGTGACCGCGGGGATCGTCGAGCGGGCGGTCCTGAGCCGGTCCAGTCCCCGGGCGGCGCCGTCCGACTCCAGCCGCTGCTGTTCGGCCACCTGGGCCACGATGAGCATGTAGGGGCTGGGCTGGGAGAGCTTGAAGTACTCCTCGGCGTCCTCGGCCAGCACGATCGGCGCGAAGGGGCGGAAGGACTCCCGGAACTTGATCTTCTGGTTCATCACCGACTGCATCGCCGGGTTGCGCGGATCGCCCAGGATCGAGCGGCCGCCGAGGGCGCGCGGGCCGAACTCCATCCGGCCCTGGAACCAGCCCACCACCTTGCCCTCGGCGAGCTGTTCGGCGACCCGCGCGGACAGCTCCTCCGGGGCCAGCCGGGTGTACGGGACGGCGTTGGCGTCGAAGTAGGCCGCGATCCGGTCGTTGTCGTAGCCCGGGCCGAGCCGGGAGGAGCGCATCGCGTCGCGACCGGTGCGGGTGTGCGGGCGGGCGGCGCGCTGGGCCAGCAGGGCGGCCCCGAGGGCGCCGCCGGCGTCCCCGGCGGCGGGCTGGATCCAGACCTCGTCGAAGATCCCCTCCTCGACGATCCGGCCGTTCGCCACGCAGTTGAGCGCCACCCCGCCGGCCAGGCAGAGCCGGCGCTCGCCGGTGCGCTCGCGGGCGGTGCGGGCCAGCCGGAGCATCACCTCCTCGGTGACCTCCTGGACGGAGGCGGCCAGGTCGAACTCCCGCTCGGTGAGCGGTGCTTCGGGCTGCCTGCGGGGCCCGCCGAACAGCTCCTCGAACCGCCGGCCGGTCATCACGTGGCCGTGCAGGTACTCGAACCAGTCGGTGTCGAGGTGGAACGAGCCGTCCGGCTTCAGGTCGATCAGCCGCTCCCGGATCAACCGGGCGTACACCGGCCTGCCGTACGGGGCGAGGCCCATCAGCTTGTACTCGCCGGAGTCCACCTTGAAGCCGCAGAAGTAGGTGAAGGCCGAGTACAGCAGGCCGAGCGAGTGGGGGAACCGCAGTTCGGCGACCGGGTCGACGCGCTGCCCGGTGCCGTGCCACAGCGAGGTGGTCGTCCACTCGCCGACGCCGTCGACGCAGAGCACCGCGGCGGACTCGTACGGGCTCGGCAGGAAGGCCGAGGCGGCGTGCGACTGATGGTGGCCGAAGCGCCGCAGCGGCGGCACCGCACCCAGGCCAAGTCCGCGCAGCTCCTCGCGCACGGTGTCCAGCGTACGCGCCTTCCAGCCGAGCCACGAGGGCATGACGTCCCGGAAGGAGCTCCAGGTGTGCGGCGCGGTCGCCGCGTAGGTGGCGAGCACCCGGCGGAACTTGCGCGCCGGGTCCTCGTAGTAGGCGATCGCGTCGACGTCGCCCAGGGTCAGCCCGGCCTCGTCGAGGCAGTACCGCACGGCCTGCGCGGGGAAGGCGGAGTCGTGCCGCCGGCGGCTGAACCGCTCCTCCTGGGCGGCCGCCGCGATGCCGTCCGCGCCGACCAGCGCGGCGGCGCTGTCGTGGTAGTAGGCCGAGATGCCAAGCACTGTGGTGGCCACCGGTCAGCTCCTCAATTCGGGTTCTTCAACGTGACGTTCAGTGCGGCGTACAGGTCGGCCACGGTGCCCTCGGGAGGGTTCAGGGACCGGTAGCCGGCCCGTACGCGCTCCCAGACGGCGGCCTCCTGCTGGGGGCCGATCACCCCGGGCAGGTCGGCCAGGTAGCTGTCGATCGCGTCCGCCGCCCAGGCGGAGTGGCCGGTGGCGACGTTGTCGATGGTGTTGTGCAGATCGACGAACTGGGTGCTGAAGCCGTGGTGCTTCAGGCCTGCCCGGGCGCTGCGGTAGCTGCCGCCCACGCCGGAGAGCTCCATGGCGAGGTTGAGGCCGAGGATCTCCGGCTGGAAGCGCTGCGGGAAGCGGGAGATGCTCAGCCAGTAGACCGGGAGGGCGAAGGACTCCTCCCGGAAGCCGGGCCACTCGGCGAACGCGGCGGACCCGGTGGGCGGCAGGTCGAAGCCCATCGTGGCGACCAGGTCCCGGTAGATCTTCGGGTGGTTCAACTCCCACTCGCCGTTGCCGAGTTCGTCCCAGTAGGTGCGGAAGAGGAACTGGCCGCAGCGCGAGGAGGCCAGCCGGTAGTCGGTGAACCCCTGCAGCCAGCCGCCGTCGATCATGATCAGCGGGGCCAGCTGCACCGTGGAGTCGACGAGCTCGGCCCGGTCGGGCAGTGGCACGCTCCGCTCGGCGAACTCGCTGCCGTGCCGGTCGTGCGCCTGGTCCAGCCACTCCCGCAGGCCGTTGGCGCCCTGCCAGACGGCGGGCAGCTGCCGCGGGGCGCGGTCCAGGCCGTAGCGCGAACGGGCCAGCCAGCGCCGGGCGTAGTCGTACGCGTAGCGGCGCAGTCCCGGGGTGTCGGTACGGGAGAGCAGCGCGCGGTAGGCGGCCCGGACGCCGATCCTCGGGAGCGGGGCCGCGTCGGGCGCGGCGGGGACCGGGACCGGGCGCTCCTGGTGCAGGTACCAGGAGCGCTGGGCCCGGTGGAGCGCCCGCCGGTCGTCCGGCGCCCGCTCCCCGCCGTCGGCCGCGGGGGCGTCGGCCGCGTCGGCCGCGCGGGGGCCGTCGGCGGGGAGCCCGGCGATCCAGCGGCGCAGGACGGCGATCTCGGCCGGGGTGAAGATCCGGAACATCGGACCCTTGGGGCCGATCAGGCCGCGCAGCAGCGGGCTGGCGTCGGGCCGGCCCGGGCGGACCAGCGGGCTGGCCGCGAGGGCGTCGAGGAACGGGCCGGGCCCGGCGCCGGGGTCCGCGAACCAGGCGCCGAGCGGGCGGCCCGCCAGCTTGTACCGGGCGTGGTAGACGGCCGCCTGGCGGGCCCGGGTGCAGATCAGCCGCCAGACCTCGTAGTCGGGGTGCCGGGAGAGCGCGGTCTCCTCGGCCAGCGCCTCGCACCAGCGGCGGAGTTCGCCGAGCGCCCAGTGGAAGCCCCGGCGCAGCCGCTCCGCCCCGGCCGGGCCGTTCTCCGCCAGGTACTGGCGGGCGGCGGCGGTGGACAGCTCCAGCGCGGTGGCCGCGGGCTCGCCGCGCGCGGCGCCGAGGTCCAGGGCCAGGGCCTCGTCCCGGTCCAGCACCTCCGGCCCGAGGGCGGCCAGCGGGGGCAGCAGACCGACCGAGCGCAGGCAGAGGTCGGCGCCCAGCAGTTCGGGCAGGAACGCGCCGGGCAGCCGGCTGAGCGCGAGCAGCAGCGCGGGCAGCCGGAAGCTGAAGGTCTCCACCCGCTCGTTGGCGGCCAGCCGGATCCGGGCGAGCGGCTCCTCGACCCGGTGGCGGTGAAGCAGGCGGCCGTAGTCGGAGCCGCGGTCCGCCTCGGCGTAGCCGACGCCGACGTCGGCGGCGTACAGGGTGAGCACCCGCAGGGCGAGCGGGGTCTCGGCGTTGCCGGAGCTGGAGAGCCACTGGAGCCACGCGCCGGCGGACAGGGCCAGCGGTGCGCAGTTCAGCAGCACGCACCGGACGGCCGGGCCGTTGTCGGACCCGGCCAGGGCCCGGGCGAAGGGCTCGCGTGCCGCGGCCGCCCAGACGCGGGCGGCCGCGGTCAGCTCCTCGGGGTCCGCCGCCCGGCCGGGGGCGGTGTCCCCGGTGCGGCCGGCGGCGGCGAGGGCCGCCCGGACCGGTTCCAGGTCCGCGGGCCGCAGCGGCAGGTCCCCCTCGGGGTCGAGCGCGCGCAGGTACAGGATGCGGTGGTCGGGCTCGGGCTGGGCGGCTGCGTTGGTCATGGCGTACCGCGCCCCTCCGTTCTCGGCGTCGGTCGGGTCAGAACATCGGGTAGATGGAGTTGTCGTTGCGACGCTTGCGGCGGCGCCGGCGGAACAGCGCGACGATCTTCCGGAACACGGCTGGGCTCCCTACTGGTGGGGTGTCGGCGGACGGGACAGGACGGGACAGGACGGGACAGGACGGGGCGGCCGCGCGGGAGGGGGCGCGGGCCGGGCCGGGCTCAGAGGCCGAGCGCGGTGCGCAGCAGCTCCGCGGTCACCTGGTGGCCGCGGTCGGTGAGGTGGGCCTGGTCGACGAAGAGCCACTCCCGGGCGGCGGGCGAGGCGGCGAGGGCCGCGTTGGCGTCCAGGAAAGGGACGTCGAGCTCCTTGCAGACGGCCTCCAACCGCTCGGCGTACACGTCGTGCACGGCCGGGTCGAGGACGGGGGCGAAAAGGTTCCACATGCCCGCGCGCTCGGCGCCGGCCTCTTCGATGAGGGCGCGCTCCTCGGCGGTGAAGGGCTTGCGGCTCCAGGCGGCGGTGGGCTGCAGCACGTAGTGCAGCCGTGCCCCGAGCGGGGCGACCAGGTCGGCGAGGGTGCGCAGGTCGCGGGCGGCGTGCCGGACGGCGGTCTCGACGCGCGCGGCGGGGCCGGGAACGGCGCCGCCCGCGCTGTCCGGGCCGTCCTCCGGCCGGCCCAGCCGCTTGGCGACCCGGCCGAGCCGGCCCCGGGCCCAGCCCGGCTGGCCCATCCGCTGGCCGAGGTCGGGCGCGCCGAGCTGGCCGAAGAACTCGCCGGAGAAGAAGAACTGCGGGTAGTCGCCGTCGGCCTGCGGCAGCCCGGCCACCACGAGGTTGTTGAGCCCCGAGAAGACCAGCACGTCGCGCACCGCCGGCAGCCGGTGCCGGTGCAGCTGGAAGAGCGTGGCCTCCTGGGTGGAGTTGAAGGCCGGCGCCGCCAGGTTGAGCCAGGGCCGGGCCTGCGGGCCGCGGGCGAGCAGCGAGGGGATCGTCCAGGCGTCCCCGCTCGCCCCGAAGCCGAACGCGGGGGAGGCGCCCAGCACGACCCCCACGGGCTCCTCGGGCACCGTCCCGAGCAGCGAGACCGGCCCGGCGGTGCCGTGCGACACCCGGAACCCTCCGGCGTCGGTGTTCACCACCGGGGAGCGGTAGCCGGGCCGGTTGAAGAACATCACGTACGGCAGCCAGCGCACCTCGCCGGTCGCGAACTCCTCGTACTGCTTGATCTGCGGCGTCAGCCGGTGCTGCGCTTCCACTGCGGCGCCTCCGATGTCCCCGGTGGTCTCTTCGACGACCGAGTCTTCGAGGTGGGCCTAGATTGCGGCTCGAACCGTGTCGGAGCGGGCCGGCGGGCGGCGCGCGGTCCGGGCCCGGGCGGGGGAGCCGCCCGGGCCCGGCTCAGGCGGCCGCCTGGCAGGGGTTCTCGGCGGAACTGCGCGGCTCCCGGTCCGAACCGGGGCGCATCGGGCACTCGACGTGCAGCCAGTACCACTCGCCGCGGACCGTCGCGGTGATGCTGCCGCCGCTCAGCGCCAGCCGTGCGGCGAGGTTGCGCAGACCGCCGCCGCGCCGCTCCGGGGTGTCCGGGGGCGGTGTCCGGGCGCCGTTGTTGGCCACCCACAGGTGGACCCGGCCGGCCCGCTCGCTGAAGATGACGGTGCACCGGGTGGCCTTGCTGTGGCGCAGCAGGTTGGTGACCGCCTCGCGCAGCACGATGGACAGGCTGGTGCCCACCTGCTCGTCGAGCTTCTGCGGCGGGTGCCCGTCGATCTCGACCTGGAGCCCGGCGGTCTCCAGCGTCCCTCGCACCACCTGGAGCTCGCGTTCCAGCGACATCGCCTGCGGTCCGGTGGCCACCGCCCGGACGTCGGCCAGCGCCTGGCGGGCGAGCGCGAGGGTGTCCCGCAGTTCGTCGTGGGCCCGGCGGTCGTCGGTGCCGACCAGGCGCTGGATCACCTCGATCTTCAGGGTGATGGCGGAGAGGCTGTAGCCCAGCAGGTCGTGCAGGTCCCGGGAGAACCGGAGCCGTTCGCTGGAGACGGCGATCTGGGTCGCCCGCCGACGGGCCTCGTGCTGGCGGTGCACCAGGTCGCACAGGGCGCTCAGGCCGTAGGTGAGCACGCCGACGGCCAGCGAGGAGAGTTCCAGGTACAGCGGTGCGAGGCCCTGGTGCTGGTGCGGGGAGAGCGCGAGCACCGCCACGTTCACGAGCGCGTACAGCGTCCAGGCGAGCGGCCCGCCGCGCAGCGCGATCAGGATCGCGCCACCGAGGAAGCCGCTCAGGTTTCCCGACAGCACCCCGGTGAGGGGCAGGGTCAGGAAGGTCAGCACGGCCTGGACGCCGATCAGCCAGGCGGTGTTCCGGCGCGGCGCGCGCCGCGCTCTGGGGTGGCAGTTGTACAGCTGGATGACGAAGCAGCAGAGCACGATCAGCAGGGCGGTGAACAGTCCCGCCCGGTCGTGGGTGCGTTTCGCGAGGTTGACGGCTCCGATGACGGTGAGCCCGATGGTGACCGCCGCGACGAGCGCGTAGGCGAACCGCGGCGGCATGGCCTCTCCAGGGGCGTCCTCGGCGATCGGTGCGGAGACGGAACGGTGGGGGTCTGTGGGGATTCTCATGTCCTCGCCCTTGATCGGTGTACGGGCAGTTCATGCACGGACCACCTGGGTGTCATGCACAGGGTCGACAAGTTGGCCGAAACGCTGAGGGTTCGGGGTTCCGCCGCCGGGTAGCGGTGCGGCCCGCGGACGCCGTGACGGGCCGGTGGGCCGGGGGCCATACTGGGCGCCGGACGCGGGGAGGAGCGGGGCGTGGAGCGGACCTTGCGCGGGGTGGTCGCACTCGCCGAGGCGGTCGTTGAGGTGGGCACCGCCCCGGTGGGGCTGGACGTGCCGGTGGCCGGGCTGGAGGTGTTCGACCGGTCCGAGCCCGGGGCCGACCCGGGCGCCCTGGTGGTGGCCGTCGGGGTCGACCCCCGCTCGGAGCGGGCCGTGGCGCTGGTCCGGGCGGCGGGGCGGGACGGGGCGGCGGCGGTGGTGTTCCGGGAGGAGGGCGCCGGACCGTCGAACGGGGCGCTGCGGGACGCCGCGGGCGAGGCCGGCACCGCGGTGCTGTTCCGCCGGACCTGGGCCGACTGGGCGCAGCTGATCGGCACCCTGCGGGCCGGGCTGGCGGTGGCCGAGGAGGCCGGGGCGGCCAATGTGCCGCTCGGCGACCTGGACGCGCTGGCCGAGGCGCTCGCCGCGCTGGTCGGCGGCGCGGTGACGATCGAGAGCCCGGACTCCCGGGTGCTGGCCTACTCCTCCAACAACCGTGACGTCGACGACATCCGCCGCTCCACCATCCTGGGCCGCCGGGTGCCGGCCGAACGCCGGGCGGCGATGCGCGAGGACGGCTTCCTCGCGCTGCTGCGCCGCAACCCGGGCGCGCTGCACCGCCGGGCCGACGGCACCGCCCCCGAGCGCGCGGCCGTCGCGGTGCGGGCCGGCGAGGAGGTGCTCGGCTCGCTGTGGGTCGCGCCGACGGGGTGCCCGCTGCCGCCGACCGTCGCCGAGGCGCTGCGGGCGGCGGCCCGGATCGCGGCGCCGCACCTGCTGCACGACCAGGCCCGTCGCGCCGGGCAGCGCGAGCTGGTGCTGGAGGCGGCGCGCGCCCTTCTGGCGGGGCGCGGCTCGGCGGACCTGCTGGCCGCCCGCACCGGACTGCCGCCGGCCGAGCCGTGCGCGGTGCTGGCG
>NZ_JBHVIV010000161.1:0-8011 GCF_042799475.1 Kitasatospora sp. NPDC057692
CCCGGCGAGGGTGTCCATGTAGACGGCCTCGACGGGCTTGCCGGTGAAGTCCCGGTGCCCGAGGTCGCGGACGACCTCGCCGACGGTGGGGGAGTAGGCGGGAATGCGGGGACGAGGGGGCATGTTGGCTCCATTGGTCGCACAGGGTCCCGGATCTCTCACGGGGTGTAGCCATGGTGACCGGTTCCGGTTTACGATGGCCAGGGTCTGAACGTTGACCAATTGAGCGCGTGAAAGGTGCCAGCGTTCATGGACGTGCTTGAAATTGACGCCATGTCATCTCCGGCAGTTCGCTTCGGTCAGGAACTTGCCAGGCTGCGGCGTGCGAGGGGGTGGTCGCAGGTAGGTCTGGCGAAGCGCATGGGGTACTCCAACACCCTGGTCTCGTACGTCGAACGAGCGAAGCGTCCTCCAACGATGAACTTCGCTGTTAAAGCCGACCAAGTGTTTGAAACCGGAGGCACGTTCTACGAACTGTGGCGCCGGCACACGAAGGCCAGCCTGCTGGAGGGCTTCCCGGAGTTCGCCGACGGTGAGGCGAAGTGTCGTCGCCTTCGCGAGTTTGCCCTGACCATCGTCACCGGCCTGTTTCAGGTCCAGGAGTACGCCGAGGCGTTGGCACATGCGGCTGTCGGACGAGGCGCGATCACGCAGTCGGAAGCCGAGCAGCGAGTCGAGTTCGTGCTGGCCCGTCAGCGGGTGCTCGATCGCAAGAGGCCGCCGCTGATCCATGCCGTGCTGGACGAGGACTGCCTGGTGCGCACGATCGGTGGCGGGGCCGTCATGCTCAAGCAGCTCGACCACATCGTGGAGTTGGCGGCCAGGCCGAACGTCACCATCCAAGTGGCGCCCTTCTCCTTGGGGGAGAACCTGCCCTTCAAGATGCCGGTGACCTTGCTGGACCTGCCGGACGGATCCGTCGTCGGCTACGCCGAATCGTATGCTCGGGGCTACCTTGAACGAAGGCGTGAAATCGTCTCGGCATGGGAGAGGGAGTACGATCAGCTGGTGGTGGAAGCCCTGCCCAAGGCGGCATCCCTGGCACTGATCCACAAGGCTCGAAGGGAGCTAACTCCGTGAATCCTGACTTGTCCAACGCGTCCTGGTTCAAGTCGTCGTACTCCGACAACGGCGGTCAGTGCGTGGAGGTCTCCGCGAGTTTCCCGGGCGCTGTCCCCGTCCGTGACTCGAAGGACCCCGAGGGTCCGGCCCTCGTCTTCCCCGCCCCCGCCTGGCGCGCGTTCGTCGCCGGCGTCCAGGATGGCGAGTTCGGCACCGTCTGACGCTAGCTCACCGTGCGGGCCCCGACCGGATTCCCGGTCGGGGCCCGCCGCTTGGGTGCCTCCGAGAACGCGGCGCGGGCGGTCTCAGCCGGTGAGGGCCATGCGCGCGGCGGCCTCGGGACGCCGTTCCGCCATCCCCGACAGCGTCTCGCGCAGCCTGCGGTGGAGGCGGTCCATGGTCCGGTGGGCCTGCGGCGTGTCCGCATAGATCGAGTTGATGTGCAGACCGTCCGAGTCCCGCTGGAACCACGAGGTGGTTCCGTTCACGCGCGACGCCCACACGTACGCCGTCGGCCGCCACCGCCCGTGGTGCTCGGCCCCCGGGCACTTCCGCATGTCGATGTAGGAGACGAAGTTCACCGGGTACGGCCAGCACCGGCCCGTGAAGTGCTCGGGCGCGAGGAGTTCCCAGGCCCTCACGAACGGCACCTCGATGCTCCCCATCATCGCCGTGAACCCGTCCCGGACCCCGGCGATGAGCTGCTCGAAGTCCAGCTCCCGGCCCACCGGGAACTCGATGGGCAGCGTGTTCACGAACCACCCGAGCGAGTGCCGCCAAGCGCCCCGGCCGCGCTCGCTGAGCGGCATCAGCGCCCGGTAGACGTCCGGCCCGCCCTCCTCCCGCAGCGCGACCGCGACCGCCGCGAGGAGCCCCATGAACGGCTTCCCACCCGCCTCCCGGCACCGGGTGTCCATCGCCTCCGCCCGGAGGTCGTCCAGCAGGGTCGCGGTTTCGTTGACCGTCGGGTACAGCCGGCCCGGCTCGACCCCGAGGTCCAGCGGGAACCGGGGGAAGACGCCGTCGTTCCGGGCGATGAACGCCCGCCAATAGGCCAGCCGCTCGTCATCGGCGGCGATGGACAGATAGCCGCGGCGCTGCTCGCGCGCGAAGTCCATGTAGTCCCCCGCCTCCGGGAGATCGGGCTCCTCGCCGCGACAGTGGGCGGCGTACGCGAGTTGGACGTCGCGGACCACGTTCGGCATCGACATGCCGTCCGACACGATGTGGTCGAAGGCGAAGTACACCGTCGTGGAGCCGCCGTCCCGGACGACGGCGCCCATCGTGTACGGCGGCCAGGCCATCGTGTCGATGTCCTTCTGGAAGCTGTCCGCCAGGAACGCGCGGACCTCCCCGGGGGTGTCGAACCCGCCCATCTCGACGGCTTCCAGCTCGACGTCCTCGGGCCGGTGCACCGCGTACGACAGGTCGCCGAGAATCCGCTGGAACTCGCAGCGCAGGACGTGGTGGCGCCGCACCAGGAGGAGAATTGCCGACTCCAGCGCGGCGCGGTCCAGTTGTCCCCCGATCTCGAATGTGACGGCAAGCCAGGAGGCCAACGGCTCGCCGGTGTCGCGGGTTTCGTCGATCAGCGCATGGTGCTTGTCCTGATTGAATGACGCGCTCTCCCGGCCCTCCTCTTCCCGGAGGCCCGCGCGCAGCGGGTCCGAAGGCCTGACGCGCCACTGGACGACGTAACCCGGCTCGATATCGGCCGCTTCCAAAGGAACTTGACGCATGGTGGTTCTCCTTCGGGGTGGTGGAAGGGATTCACGGATCAGCGGGCGGCCGCGCGGATGATCGGGAACTGCTGCGAAGCGTAGTGTCGAGCACTCGGCGATTCACTGATCGGCTCGCCGCAATGTGCGGCATTCCGTCCCGGCCGCCCCTCTCGGTCCATTTCTCCGATTTCCTCGGACGAAGTCGTATTCGCTCCCGCCGGTCGTCGCTACCCCGGGCGGTGGACGGTGAGGTCGCCGTAGGCGGACAGGGCGCCCGCCAGGTCGCCGGGCTTCTGCCGCAGGGTGGCGTCCAGGAAGGCGAGCGTGGCCTCGGCGACGATGCGCGGACTCCTGGTGCGGCCCAGGGAACCGACCATCGCGGGCACCGGCGGCAGGTACAGCGGCCCGTCCATGAAGGTGAGGTGCGCGGCGCCGGGGATGGTGAGCCGGTAGCTCGTCGCGGTGCTGAACCCGAGCACCTCGGTGAGGCGGGGGATGTAGCGCTCGTCGGTACCGGGCCCGAGTTCCTGGGTGAGCGCGAGCACCGGTTGGCGGAAGGGACCCCGGTCGGGGTCGCGGGGGTAGCCGTCCAGGTCGACGACGGCGGCGAACCGGGCGTCCTGGCGGGCCGCTTGCAGGGCGGCGCCGCCCCCGAGCGAGTGGCCGGTCACCGCGGCCCGTCCGGTGTCCAGGCGTCCGGCGAGCGCACCGTCGAGCTCGCCCCGGTCCAGCCGGCCCAGTTGGGTGAGGACGAAGCCGAGGTCGGCGGCCCGGATCCCGGTGGTCTCGGCGGCCCGCCGGTCGTCCTCGTCGTCGTTGCCGGTGGAGGAGATCCCGGTGGCGATCGTCCGGCCGTCGGCGAGGACGACGGCGGCGGAGTCGTACGGGTGGTCGAGGCCGGCCACCACGTAGCCGTGGCTGGCCAGTTCCTCGGCCCAGGCGGTGTTCTGGGTGCGCACGCCCCCCAGCCCGGGGGAGAACAGGACCAGCGGGAACCGTCCGCCGTCGCGGGCCACCGGGGCCTCCGGAACCGCGTGGGTGCGGGCCTCGGGGACGCCGTCGATCAGGAAGCCGGGCAGGCCGGAGTAGCTCGCGAGGGCGTCGGCGACGGTGCGGGCCTCCTGCTCCGTGCGGCCGAGGTACCGGGCCCGCCGGGTGCCGGCCGGGCTCGGCTCCGCGGGGTACCAGAGCTGGACCACGACCGTGCGCCGGTCGTCGGGTTCGGGCGTGGCGGTCTCGGGGCGGTCGGGGTCGGTCCACTGCAGCACGCGGGTGCCGACCGCGAACCGGCCCGTCGGTTCGGGGAAGACGGGCACCGGAAAGGCCCAGGCGGCCACCGGGCCCGTCACGGCCAGGACGGCGCAGGCCACCGACCCCGGCAGCGCCAGCCACCACCGGGCCCGCCGCGCCGCGCGGCGGCCGGTGCGCTGCCGGACCAGCGGGGAGACGGCGAACGGCAGCACCAGGAGCCCGCCCGCCAGGACCGGCAGCAGCTGCCAGCGGATCCCCGCCGCGACCAGGACGAGCGCGGAGAGCAGGAAGACCGCGCCCGCCGCGATCGTGACGGCCGGGCGGGCGGCGGGCGGGAGCCAGCGCGCCACCACCAGTGCGACGGCGCCCAGCAGGGCGAGGATCTCCAGGAGGGACATGTGCGGTCCCGTGATGATTGAGGTCACCCGGTCATCCTGGGCGCGGGGTCCGCACCGCCGCATCGATCCCGGGTCGCCGCCGTCTGCCACCGCGGTCGCACGCCGGGGCGGGTCGACGGTGCGACCGGGGTCGCAGGCGAACGCGCCCGGTCGGTGCCCGTTCTGCCACCACGGGAGGTAGCGGGGCTCCTCCTGAGGTCGGACACCGGCGCGGTGCGATCAGACGGTGGACGCATGCGCTCCGCCGGTCCGCGGCCTACCGTGACAGGGCCGCGGCATGTGCCGGGCCGCGCGGGTCCGGCGCTTCCCGTACCCGGCCCGGCCCCGGCCGTCCGCGGTGGCGGCCCCGACCGGGGCCGCCACGACGCCGAAGCGACGGGGACGTGGGATGACCGAGGCGGCCGCGGAAGCGGGCAGTGCGCATCCGGTGCGCCACCGGGACCGGGTGCGGCGGGGGTGGACGGCCGGACGGCTGAGGCGGCACGCCGACCTGGCCTCCGTCCGGGCGGCGCGACGGCTGGGCGCCGCCCGGCGCTGGGGCTCCCGGCTGCCGCCGCTGGCGTGGGAGGCGCTGCTGCCGGTCCTGCTCCTGGTCAACATCCTGACCACGCACACGCCGCGGGGGCTGCCGGTGGCCGTCGCCCTCACGGCCGCCCTCGCGCTGCCCCTGCTGTGGCGGCGCCGGGCGCCGCTCACCGTGTTCGCCGTGGTGACGGCGGTAGCCTTCGTCCAGTGGCTGGTGGGAGTCCAACTCCCCGCGGACGTAGCCCTGTTGGTCGCGCTCTACACGGTGGCCGCGAACGCCGGGCGGCGCGGCACGCTCGTCGCCGGCGCCGTCGTGGAGACCGGGGTGCTGCTGGCCTGCCTGCGCTGGACGGCGGACGGCGCGTTCCTGACCCCCTTCGTCGCGGCGACCGCGATGGTCGTGGCCGCCGCCGTCCTCGGCGTGAACGTGCGGACCACGCGCGCCTACCTCGCGGCCGTGGAGGAGCGGGCGGCCCGCCTGGAGCACCAGCAGGAGCAGCAGGCGCGGCTGGCCGTCGCCGAGGAGAGGGCGCGGATCACCCGCGAGATGCACGACATCGTCACCCACAACCTCTCCGTCATGGTCGCGCTCACCGACGCCGCCGTCTATGCCCAGCACCGGTCGCCGGAACGGGCGACCGCGGCGATGCTCCAGATCTCCGAGACCGGCCGGCAGGCCCTCACCGACATGCGCCGCTCGCTGGGCGTCCTGCGGACCGAGGAACCCGACGCGGAACGCCACCCGCTGCCCGGCATCGCCCAACTCCAGGCCCTCGCCGACCAGATGTGCGCGGCCGGGCTGCCGACCGGCCTGGAGGTCCACGGCGGCCACACCCGCATCCCCGCCACCGCGCAGCTGACCGTCTACCGCCTGGTGCAGGAGGCCCTGACCAACGCCCTCAAGCACACGCCGCCCGGCACCCGCGCCGAGGTCCGGGTGCGGTGCTCGGCCTCGGCCGTCACGGTGGCCGTCACCGACAGCGGTCCGTGCCCGCCGCTCCCCGGCACCGCACCGTCCGGCCACGGCATCCCGGGCATGCGCGAACGCGCGGCCGCCTACGGGGGGAGGCTGCGGGCCGGACCGCTCCCGGGCGGCGGCTGGGGCGTCCACACCCGGCTCGACCTCGGCAGCGGCGGGAAGGTGCCGGCATGACGATCCGCATCCTGATCGCCGACGACGAGGCGCTGCTCCGGATGGCCTTCGGCACGGTCCTGGAGGCCCAGCCCGACATGGCGCCGGTCGGCGAGGCGGCGGACGGCGCCGAGGCGGTGCGCCTCGCCCGGGAACTGCGGCCCGACGTCGTCCTGATGGACGTCCGGATGCCCGGGACGGACGGGATCGCGGCGACCCGGGGGGTGATCCGGGCCTCCCCGCGGAGCAGGGTGCTGATCCTCACCACCTTCGACCTCGACGAGTACGCCTTCGCCGGGCTCAACGCCGGAGCCTCCGGCTTCCTGCTGAAGAACACCAGGCCCGAGGAACTTCTCACCGCGATCCGCAGCGTGGCCGCGGGCGACGCGGTGGTCTCCCCCCGGATCACCCGCCTGCTGCTGGAGAACTTCCGCCCGCACATCCCCGGCGGAGCCCTCCCCGGCCCCGACGAGCGGCTGCAACGGCTCACCCCGCGCGAGCGCGAGGTGCTCGTCGAGGTGGGCCGCGGCCTGTCCAACACGGAGATCGCGGCCACCCTGCACCTCGCGGAGGCGACCGTGAAGTCCCACCTGGGGCGGATCCTGCAGAAGCTCGAACTCCGCGACCGGATCCAGGTCGTGATCTTCGCCTACGAGAGCCGCCTCATCCACCCGGCCTGAACGCCCCCGCCGTGGTTCGGCCCCGGGGAGCGCGGGGCCGGACCCCTCCAGAAAGCTGGGATACCGGATTTCGACCGGACACGGACAAAATGGGGGACGACCGGGTCGGCCGCTCCGACGGCACCCCATCGGGCCGGCCCGCTCCCTTCCTCGACAGTCGATCAACCATGGAGTGGCCCATGCGTTTCTCCTCGCTCAGGCGCGTTGTGCTGTCGCTCGTGCTGGCACTGGCAGGTCTGGGGCTGTTGCCGACCGCCGCGTCGGCGAACACCCACCCGACCGTGCTGCTCAACCAGCTCTCCCAGCGCTGTCCGGACGGCGCGGCGGAAGGCCAGGACATGCACCCCTGCGCCCCGTCGGACAACCCCGGCATGTGGGTGATCAACCGGGTCGGGACCGACCGGTTCACGATCTCGGAGACCCGCGGACACGGCTGCCTCTCCTTCGCCGCGGTGAAGCCGGTCGTCAGGCCCTGCGCGCCGTGGGACCCCTACCAGCAGTTCGAGATCACCCGCTACGAACCCGAGGCGGCGCTCTACGGCATGGTCGGGATGCGGATCAAGAACCCGAACACCGGCTGGTGCCTGGACAACCTGGCCAAGCAGTTCGGCGGCTGGGAGCTCAGGGAGAACACCTGCCTCGACACCGGCCGCCAGCAGTGGGACATCGACCGCACCGCCTACGAGACGGTCTGGGGCGCCCCGGGCGGGCACGCCGGCATGACCTGGGCCGTCCTGGAGCAGCGCGCCGACAACGTGGTGCACGTCGGGTACGACGACCCGAGCCGCAGCAACCCGTACGCGGGCGACCACCCCTCCAGCGCGGTGCTGCCGATGCTGTGCATCTACAAGGACGGACGCCCCGCCCCCGGCGGGGTGCCCACCAGCGGGTACGACGCCTGGTCGGGCGGTGAGGTGAAGGCGACCACGGGGCTGGCCGGCTGGCAGCTCACGAGCCGCGCGGTCGCCGACCGGAAGTGCGCCGACAGCTTCGGCGGCGGCTGGCGGATGGCGGAGTTCCACGACGGAAACGGCTGGAGCCTGTGGGCCCACGGCACACTGCCTGCGGGCACCCGTTTCTGGACCGCCATCGACGACCAGCCCGCGAACCCCTGGAGCTGAACCGCTCGTCTCCGGCCACCCGGTGACGGCGGACGGACCCGAGCCGACGAGGGGGCGGGGCGGGGGGGGCCCACCCCAGCCCGCCCCCCCCCCCGCACAAGAACCCCCACCAGACCCCGCC
>NZ_JBHVIV010000162.1:0-7951 GCF_042799475.1 Kitasatospora sp. NPDC057692
CCATGCGGACGGGCGGAGAACCCCGGCGGAGCTGGCCCGGCTGCTCGGGCGCTCCGCGTTCGCGACCACGGCGGACGTCCGCCGGCTCGCCTCCGTGGGCCTGCTGACCGGTCCCGACACCGGATGCGCGGCCGCCACGGCCGCCACGCCGGGGACGCCCGGCGGGGTACCGGCGCCCCGGGACCCGGGCGGGCTGCACCGGCGGGTCCCCGGCGCGGCGCTCGCCGCCCTGACCGGCGAACGGGGCGGGCCGGACCCCGTCGCCGTTCCGCCCACCGACACCCACCCGGACATCGCGCTGCTGATCCGGGTCCGAACCCTTCTGGAGGCCCGACTTTGAACCACGCTCCGCCCGCGACCCCGCCCTCACGGACATGAGGCGAGCGCTCAAGCAGCGTGTCGGAAGGAGACAACTGATCGCCTTGGAGACCGAGCTGCTGGCCGAACTCCGCGCCATCAGGCACCGGTTGCCGCACCTCGCGGGCGGCCTGGTGGCCAGTGTGGACGGACTGCTGGTCGCCCACGACACCCACGGGACCGAGCCCTCGGGCCTGGCGGCGATGACGGCCGCCTCGCTCAGCCTGGCGCAACGGCTCGCCGACAGCACCGGCCAGGGCGAGTTCCGGGAGTCGCTGGTCCGCGGTGAGAACGGCTACGTCGCCACCTACGCGGCCGGCGGCAGCTGCGTGCTCACCCTGCTCGCCCACCCGGAGGCGAACATCGGCCGCCTGCACCTGGAGGCCCGCCGCTCCGCCCAGCGCATCGCCGCGCTCCTCAACGACACGCTGCTGCCCAAGGACGCCCGGGAGCTCTGACGGGCCCGGCCGGCCGCCCCGCTCCCCTGAACCACCGCATCGACCTACCGACTCGCCGATCCACCGACTCGCCGATCCACTGACTCATCGACTCATCGACTCACCGACGAACTGGAGACCCCGAGATGACCGACGCCGCAGGCGCGCTGAAGCAGGCCATGACCGCGATCGAGGGCGCCATCGGCGCGGCCCTGGTCGACTACAACAGCGGCATGGCGCTCGCCACCCTCGACGGCCCCGGCGGCCTCGACCTCAACGTGGCCGCCGCCGGGAACACCGACGTGGTCCGGGCCAAGATGCGCACCATGGACATGCTGGGCCTCAGCGACGGGATCGAGGACATCCTCATCACCCTCAGCAGCCAGTACCACCTGATCCGCCCGCTCACCAGCCGCAGCGGCAAGGGCCTGTTCCTCTACCTGGCGCTCGACAAGGGCCGGGCCAACCTGGCGATGGCCCGCCACCAGCTCACCAGGATCGAGGCCGACCTGGAGGTCTGAGCGCGCCGGGCTCCCCGGTGCAGGAGACCTCGCCGCCGGGGAGCCCCGCGCAGACCGTGCCGTCGGGCGTGACCACGCGCCACGGTGCGATCAGCGCGTGCGGCGGGACGGACAGCGTCCCGCCGCCCCGGCCGTCGTGGCCCTCACGGCCGTCCCCGCCGGTGAAGGCCAGCTCCAGCCCTCCGGCCGGGGTGATCCGGGCGGAGCCGACCGTCCGGCCGACCAGAGCGAGCAGTGGTCCGGTGGGCCGGAAGGTCAGCGCGGGGTAGAAGAGGCCGACGCCCGTCGGCCCGGTGACGCGGAACTCGTGCGCGACCCGGACGGTCACCGGCCCGTCGAGCACGAGGTCGAGCCGGTCGCCGCCGCGGACCGCGGTCACCCGGCGACCGGCCAGGACGGCCCCGAGGCCGTCCCCGGCGCTCGTCGTGCGCTGCGTGTTCTGCGTGTTCTGCATGCGGCCAGTGTGGACCGGCGGGACGCCGCCTGTCCCGTCCTCCGGCGCGGGCACACTCAGCCGGCCGGGTACCCGCCGACCAGCTCGGCCGGGCCGCCCGGCCGGTCCCGCGTCGCCAGCGCGGCCGACGTCCGGGCCCAGGACGCCGGTGTCAGCAGCGCCCGCGCCTCCACCGGGTCGCAGAGCCGCCACTCGACCAGCTCCTCCTCGGCCAGCACGATCGACGCGAACCGCTCGTCCGCCACCGTGCCGCCGTCGAACAGGTACACCAGTACGGCGGTCTCCCGGTCCGCCGCCGGGTCCGCCGCCCGGCCGGGCAGCCAGTCCAGCGCCAGCAGCCGCCCCGGCTCGCAGGACCAGCCCAGCTCCTCGCGCACCTCGCGGCGGGCCGCCGCCCGGGGCAGCTCCCGGTCCGCCTCGATGCCGCCGCCCGGCAGCGTCCAGTACGGCACCTCGCCGCCCGGCAGGTCCCACGGCCGCTGCCGCACCAGCAGGACGCGGCCCGCCCGGTCGGTGAACACCGTGCGGGCCTTGGCCCGGATCCGCGGCAGGCTCGCGATGTACGCCGCCCGGTCCAGCAGGGGCGGGGCGTCGGCCGGCGGCGCGGGGTCCGCCTCGCGGGGCCAGTGCTCGGACAGCTCCGACAGCCCCGCCTCGCCCGTGTACGCGGGGGCCGGGACGGACGACAGGTGGTCGAGCGAGTGCCCGACCGGCTGCCCGTCCTCCAGCTCCAGCGGTGCGGCCGCGCGGGGCGCCCGCAGACAGGCCGTCACCCGCCGGGAGAGCCGCGGCGGCAGCGCGCGACCCGCCTGGTCGGGCGTCAGCCACGCCCAGCCGCCGACCTCGGCACGGTCCGGGGTGAACGCCGCCGCCTGCTCCGGCGTCAGCGGTTCGGCCCAGTAGAGGTGGGCGGCGATCGGCGGGCGGTGGTGGTCCAGCGTCCAGTCCAGGCAGGCCAGCGCCCCGAGCCGGGGCGTGAACCCCAGCTCCTCCTCGATCTCCCGCACCGCCGTCCGGCGAGGCGAGCCGTCCTGGGGATCGCAGCCCCCGCCCGGCACGGCCACCGGACGCTTCCGGTCGTACGGCAGCCGCACCAGCAGCACCCGCCCCCGCGCGTCCGGGAACAGCACTCCGGCCGCCGCCAACAACTCCCGCCCCGAACCCGCCACGACCACGATCCGCACTCCCTCCGCCGCACTGTCCGGAGCTGAGGACACCCCGCCCCACCCCTCCGGTTCCCCACCCGCCGCAAGCCACCCGGGGCCGGGGTGTTTCGGTCGGTCCTGCCGCTCCCGTGCTCCGCTCGCCGCCGGCCCACCTTTGCGCGCCGCCGGGGTGCCCCGCCCTCCGTGTGGCGGCCCGGTCCGATGGCCGCAGGTCCGGGACGGCGTGCTGTAGGCGTCCGGCGACGTCCAGGGTGGAGTGGGACGTCGGTGTGGCCGACTTCCTGCTCTGCTGGCGGGTGATTGCGGCCCAGGACTGTGGGCGGGTGGGAGTGTCCCGCCTCGTACCGGTGGAGTGAGAAGTCGATGTCGCCGACTTCCCGCTCCCGCCTACTCCGCCGCCTCGGGAGGGAGGGTGGCGAGGGCGGTGGTGGTGGCGTGGGCCATCCGGCGGTCCTGGTGGTCGGTGGTGCCGCGGAGGCGGGCGTAGCCCTCGACGGCGGCGAGGGCGACCAGGCCCGGGAGCAGGTCGGTGCTGCGGTCGGCGACCCAGCGGGTGCCCTTGGTCGCCATCCACCAGACGTCGGCCAGGGTGCCGGGCGGCGGGTCGGCCGGTTCGGGGGCGGGGGCCGGGCCGAGCGGGCGGCCGGCGGCGGTGAGCAGGTCGTGGAAGCCGCGGGCGATCAGGTGGTGGCCCTCGGCGCTCGGGTGGAGGCGGTCGACGCTGAGCAGCCGGCGCTCCGCCGTCCAGGGCAGCTCGGCGATGTGCAGGTGGACGGCCCCGTGGCGGGCGGAGAGCGCGTGCACCACGGTGTTCACCGCGCGCATCCGCCGGGCCAGCGGCCGGGCGAGCGGGCGGGGCAGGCGCAGCAGGGCGCCCGGGTCGGGGAGGCAGGCGGTCAGGACCACCGCGCCGCTGTCGGTGAGCCGGCCGAGGACGGTGTCCAGGGCGAGGGTGGTGCGGCTGACGTCGAAGCCGGACCGCAGGGTGTCGTTGCCGCCGGCCACCACGGCGGCGACCTGCGGCCGCAGATCGAGCGCGGCGGGCAGCTGCTCCGTCGTGAGGTCGGTGGTGAGCGCGCCGCTGCGCGCGAGGTTGGTGAAGTCGACCCCGCTCTGCGGCGGGGCCAGGGACCGGGCGAGCAGGGCCGCCCAGCCGCGCCAGCCGTCGGCGATCGGGTCGCCGATGCCTTCGGTGAGCGAGTCGCCGAGGGCCACGAACCGGACCGGTTCGCCGGTCCGCCGCGCGCCCCCGGGGGTTGCGCCGTGCGCGGCATCCGGTACGGTGCCGCCTCCTCCGTCCACTGTTGTGATGGTGCTCATCGGATCTCCCACCCGTCCGTGCCGTTCCGTGCCGTTCTGTGCCGTTCCGTTCTGTGCCGTGCCGCCCTGAGGTCCGGCCCCGGTCCCCGGCCTCAGCGGGCGGTGACGGGCGCCGCGCCGTGGGCGGCGAGGAAGCCCGCCACGGCTGTGGGCCAGCCGTACCGTTCGGCCTGGGCGCGAGCGGCGGCGCGCCGGGCGGGTTCGGGGCGCGCGAGGAGTTCGCGCACCGCCTCCGCGAACCCCTCGCCGGTCGGTTCGGCGGCCGTGCCGGCCGTGCCGATCAGCTCGGGCAGGGCGGAGCCGCGGTGGACGGCGACCGGCGTGCCGCAGGCGAGCGCCTCCAGCGCGGCCAGCCCGAAGGTCTCCACCGGCCCCGGCGCCAGCACCGCGTCCGCGCAGCCGAGCAGTCGGGCGACGGCCGCGCGCCCGGCCAGGTGTCCGAGGAGGTGCACCGGCAGCCGCTCCCGGGCGGCCCGGGCGGCCAGCCGCGACCGCAGCGGACCGGTGCCGGCCACCGCCAGCACCGCCTCGACCCCGGTGGACCGGAGCGCGGCCAGGGCGTCGAGGGCGAGTGCGGGGCGCTTCTCGGGGGCGAGCCGGGAGCAGAGCACCAGCAGCACCTGCCCGGGGGCCGCGTACCGGGCCCGCTCCGCCGCCCGGTCGGCGGCGGAGGGCGGGGACATGGCGGCGAGGTCCACGCCGAGCGGGGCGCGCGCGAGGTTCCGCACGCCCAGGCGGCGGAACTCGGCGGCGGCCCAGTCGGTCGTGCAGATCACCGTGTCGTACGACCGGGCGGTGCGGGTGTTGAGCCGGTTCGCGGCCGCGTCGGCGACCGGGCCGGGCGCGCCCCAGGTCCGCAGCACGCCGACGGCGCTCTCGTGCGACACCATCGCCGCGCGCACCCCGTGCCGTCGGGCCCAGGCGCCGGTCCAGCGCAGGGTGGTGCGGTCGGAGACCTCCAGCCGGTCGGGGGCGAGCCGTTCGAGTTCGGCGGCCACCGCCCGGCGGTCGGTGAGCAGCCGGTAGCCGCCGCTGCCGGGGACCACGGGGCCGGGCAGCGTGACGACCAGCCCCTGTTCCTCCTCCTCGACGGCGCGCCGCCTCCCCGGCACGACGAGCACCGGGGTGTGCCCGGCGGCCCGGTAGCCCGCGCCGAGGTGGCGCAGTGCGGTGCGCAGTCCGCCGGAGACGGGGCTGACGAAGTTCGCCACCCGGACGATCCGCAGCGGTCCGGTGGTCATGCGGGCAGTTCCTCCGTCAGCGGGGCGGTCGGTTCGGGGGATCCGGTCGGCCCGGGGGAGCCGCTCCGCCCGGGGGCGGCCGCCGGCTCGCCCGGCGCGGGCGCCTCGACCAGCGGTGCCTCCGCCACCCCGCGGTGCTCCGCGAGCACCTCGGCGTAGTGCCGCAGCAGCAGGTCCCCGACCGCCTCCCAGGTGCGGGCGGTCACCTCGGCGCGCCCGGCGCGCCCGTAGGCGGCCCGCAGCTCCGCGTCCCCGGCCAGGTCGGTCACCGCCCGGGCCACCGCCGCGCCGTCGCGGGGCGGGACGAGCAGGCCGGTGCGGTGGTGGGCGACCAGGTCGAGCGGGCCGCCGGCGGCCGGGCCGATCACCGCCACCCCGCTGGCCATCGCCTCCTGGATGGTCTGGCAGAAGGTCTCCAGCGGCCCGGTGTGCACGAAGACGTCCAGGGTGGCGAAACATCGGGCCAGTTCCTCGCCGGTGCGCCGGCCGAGGAAGACGGCGCCGGGCATCGCGGCCTTCAGCCCGGGCGCGGACGGCCCGTCGCCGACGATCACCACCCGCACCCCGGGCAGCGTCGCGGTCTCGGCGAGCAGGTCGACCCGCTTCTCCGGCGCGAGCCGTCCGACGTAGCCGACCAGCAACTCGCCGCCGGGGGCGAGCGCCCGGTGCAGCGCCTCGTCGCGGTGGCGCGGGTGGAAGCGGACCGAGTCCACGCCGCGCGGCCACAGCTGGACCCGGGCGACCCCGTGCGCGGTGAGGTCCTGGGCGGCGGGGGTGGAGGGCGCGAGCGTCCGGGCGGCGAGGCCGTGGACGGCGCGGATCCGGTGCCAGGCGGCCGCCTCACCGAGCCCGCGCCCGGCCCGGTAGGCGTGCGCGTACCCGGCGAGGTCGGTCTGGTAGACGGCGACGACGGGGACGCCGAGCCGGGCCGCGACCTGCGCGCCGCGCGCGCCGAGCACGAACGGGCTGGCCAGGTGGACGAGGTCGGGCCGGTGCCCCCGGATCGCGGCGGCCAGTCGCCGGCTGGGCAGCGCGATCCGGACCTGCGGGTAGCCGGGCAGCGGGACGGAGGGGACGTGCACCACCGGCAGCTCCGCCGGGACGCCGCCGGCGCCGAAGGTGTGCGAGGGACTCTGCGCGCCGCGCGCGGGCGCCGGGGTGACGACGAGCGGCTGGTGCCCCCGGCGGAGCAGGTGCTCGGCGGTCCGCAGCACGCTGTGGGCGACGCCGTTGACCTCGGGGGGAAAGGATTCGGTGACGATGACGACACGCATGCCTGTGTTCTGTCCGCGCCCGGCGTGCACGCGGCCAAAGGGATCTGTCGTACAAACGAACGCGGGTCGGCGAATTGTCCCGCCGACCCGCGTCCTGCCCGGCCGTGCCCGTCCTGCCCGGCCGTGCCCGTCCTGCCCGGTCGTGCCCGGTCCCGGGCGCGGCCGAAGTCCTCAGGCCGGTCCGGCGGCCGTCTCCTTCAGCTCCGCGTAGGGCGCGAGCCTGCGGATCGACTCGATGCTCTTCAGGCAGTCGTCCCGGTTCTCCTCCGGGTCGCCCGTCACCACGATCGATCCGTTGCTCGCCTTGAGCCGGAACCGGTGCATGCCGCTCTCATCGGTGTACAGCTCGAACTTGCCTGCCATGGAACTACTCGCCTCTCTCTCAGGGGCCCCCTCTCCAGGGACGCTATGGTCAATCCCCTTGAACTGCATGCCAGATGCGTTCTTCGAGTGGCAGCCGTGAGGCCGAACGGGGGACTCCGACGGGGGCGGCGAGGGCATGCTTGGGGACGTAGTGGGGACGTTGGGGCGGTGAGGACATGGTTCCCCAGGCACTCGGAAGCCTCCGGAAACACACAGCGGGCGGTGGCGGCCTTCGACCGCCACCGCCAGGGAGCGACGTGAACCGGCTACGCAGGGATCGGCTGCTGAGATGCCTTCCTCGATCGGGCTCGGCGTAGGGCCGTGAGGCGACCGGAGCCGGGTCGCAGATCAGGCAGACCGCTGGTCAGGGGGGTGTCGGGAGCCGATGGGGTGGCAGGCGTCGGTGCGACCTGTGGCCGCCCGGCGCGGGGGACGACCGATAGTGCGGCTTCTGCCTGCGCTCGCTTGTACTCGGGGAAGACGTTTGTGTAGATGTCCATGGTGATCTGGATGCCACTGTGCCCGAGCTGCTCAGAGATGGCCTTGGGGTCAGCGCCGCCGGCATGGGCGATGCAGGCGGCGCCGTGCCGGAGCCCGTGGAGCGAGATCGGAGGCAGTTCCGCATGCTCCACCAGGCGTTTGAAGAGCTTGGTGAGGTAGTCGGGGTGGTAGCCGCTTCCGTCCTCGTGTGTGAAGACGAGTCCGGTGTCTACCCAGGCTTCGCCTAGCTGTTCTGACCCGTGAGGTTGGGGACGCGGCTGGCGGGTGGCTTGCCTGCGAGTGCGGTGTGTCCGCGGTGGTGATTGTAGGTGTGGAGC
>NZ_JBHVIV010000163.1:0-7685 GCF_042799475.1 Kitasatospora sp. NPDC057692
GTACGGCGGACCAGGGCGGCGGCGCCGGCGGGGCCCAGCCGCCCGGCCGGACCGCCCGGCCTTCGGGCGCGCCGCCGCGGCCGGCCCAGCTGCCGCCGGACGCCGCCGACTTCACCGGGCGGACGGCGCCGGTGCGGGTGCTGTGCGAGGCGCTCGCCGCTCCCCCGGAGGAGGGCGGAAGCGGGGAGCATCCGCAGGCCCTGGTGGTGGCGACCGTGGTCGGCATGGGCGGGGTCGGCAAGACGGCGCTGGCGCTGCACGTGGCGCACCGCGTCCGGGACGCCTACCCGGACGGCCAGCTGTACGCGGACCTGCGCGGATCGGACCCGGTGCCGGCCGATCCGGAGGCGGTGCTGAGCGGTTTCCTGGTGGCGCTCGGGGTCGCGGCCGACGCGGTTCCGGACGGGCTGGACGCGCGCTCGGCGCTGTTCCGCTCGGTGGTGGACGGTCGGCGCCTGCTGCTGGTGCTGGACAACGCCAAGGACGCCGCGCAGATCCGGCCGCTGCTGCCGGGCGCGGTCGGCTGCGCGGTGCTCACCACCGGACGGACCCGGCCGGCCGGGCTGCCGGCGACCGTGCAGGTCGACCTGGACGTGTTCCAGCCGGAGGAGGCGCTGGATCTGCTCGGCCGCACGATCGGGCCGCAGCGGCTGGCCGCCGAGCCGGCGGCCGCCCGGGAGCTGGTGGTGGCCTGCGGGCACCTGCCGCTGGCGGTGCGGATCGTGGCCGCCCGGCTGGCCGCCCGGCCGGGCTGGACGGTGGAGACGCTCAGCCGCCGGCTGCAGGTGGAGCGGCGGCGGATCGACGAGCTGCGGATCGGCGACCTCGCGGTGGCGGCGGCCTTCGAACTGAGCTACCGCCAGCTGACGGAGGACCAGGCCCGGGCGTTCCGGCTGGTGGCCTCGGTGGACGGGCCGGACATCGGGCTGCCGGCGGCGGCCGCGCTGCTGGACCTCGACGAGTACGACGCCGAGGACCTGCTGGAGGCGCTGGTGGACGTGGCGATGGTCGAGTCGCCGTTCCCTGGCCGCTACCGGTACCACGACCTGCTGCGGGCCTTCGCCCGCCGCCGACCGGCGCGGTCCACCGGGACGGCGGGGGCGGACGGCTCCGGCGCGGCGGCGGACGGCTCGGCGGCGGACGGCGGGGCGGCGGACGGCGGGGAGGCGGTGGCGGCCCGGGACCGGCTGCTGGACCACCTGCTCGCCACCGCCTGCACCGCCTTCCAGCACGCCGTGCCGGGCGACCCGGCGGCGGGCGCGCTGGGACCGGCGCACTCCCCCGGCGTCCCGCTGCCCGGCCGGGACGCCGCCCGCGAGTGGGCGGCCGTCGAGGGGGCGGGCGCGGTGGCGCTGGCGGCGCAGGTGGCCGCCGATCCCGCCACCGGTCGGGGGGCGGCGCTGCGGGCGGCGATCGACCTGCTGATCGCGCTCACCCCGTTCGTGCTCACCCCGCCGAGCCGTCAGCTCGCCGCGACGGCCGACGCGCTGGCCGGGGCGGCCGCCCGGGACGGGGACCTCCGGGCGGAGGGGCGGGCGCACTTCCTGCGCGGCAACGTCGCCCTCGCCGCCACCCGGCTGGACGCGGCGGAGGAGGCGTCCCGGCGGGCGGTGGAGGCGGCGCGCGCGGCCGGGGACTCGGTGGTCCTGCGGCAGGCGCTCAACGACCTCGGGCTGATCTGCCAGTTCCTGAGCCGCTACGACGAGGCGGTGGACCACTACGACGAGGCGCTGCTGCTGGCCAACCGGCTGGGGCACCGCTCCGGCGCGCTGGTGACGACGGTGAACGCGGCGCTGGCGCGGGTGCGCAGCGGGCGGGCGGACGAGGCGGTGGCGATCTGCCACGAGGTGCTGGCCGAGTTGCGGACCCGGCAGGACGACCCCGGCCGGGCGTACACGCTGTACGTGCTGGGGCTGGCGCTGCACGCGCTGGGGCGGCACGAGGAGGCGGTGACCTGGTTCGGCGAGTGCCTGGCGGTGTCGGTGGCGGCCGGTCTGCGGGACCGGGCCGCGCACGCGCGCTACCGGCTGGCGGACAGTCTGCGCGAGCTGGGCCGGGCGGACGAGGCGCTGGACCACGCGGAGCAGGCGCTGGCGCTCTGCGTGGAGCTGGGGGCCGAGCGGGACCAGGCACAGGCGCTGGTGGTGCTGGGCTGCGCGCTGGCGGACCTCGGACGCGGGGGCGAGGCGGGGGCGCGGCTGCGGGAGGCGCACGCGATCTTCGGGAGGCTGGGGCTGCCGGAGGCCGTCGAGGTGGCGGGGCTGCTCGCGGAGCCGGCGTTCGCGCTGGTGGATCCGTGAGCGCGGATGGTTCGGGGGCGGGCAGAAACGGTTCTGCGCTCGTCCGTTCGGACGGTCGGGGCTCAGGAGCCGGTGCTGTTCCAGTCCGAGTGGCCGCTGCCGTCGGTCGCGGTGGGGGTCGGGGTCGGGGTCGCGGTGGGTGCGGTGGTGCCGGTGCCCGTCCCGGTCGCGCCGTCCGCCATCGCGGTGCCGGTCGCACCGAGGGCGAGCAGGGCGCCGAGGCCGAGGCCCGCGAGGGCCAGGCTGATCCGGGCGGTGCCGATCGTCGAACGCTTCGCCATGACTGCTCCTCGGGTGGTCTTCCCTGCCGGGAAGGGGCTCCGCCGGGCTCTCCCCGGCTGACGTGATCAGCATGGCAAGGGGCGTTCAACGGCCGAGGGGGGCACGGGCCGCGTGGGTGGGTGGGGCCCGGTGTTGGGGGTGTGGGGCGGTCTGTCGGGCGGTCTGTCGACCGGGGGACCGGGCGTCGGGCAGGACGGCGGCCGCCGTCGTCCCGGGTCAGCCGGCCTCGCGGATCTCCAGCGTGCAGCACTTCACGCTGCCGCCGCCCTTGAGCAGCTCGGAGAGGTCCATCCCGATCGGCCGGAAGCCGTGCGCGCGCAGCCTGGCCGCGACCCCGGTGGCCGGTTCCGGGAGCACCACGTTCAGGCCGTCGCTGGCCACGTTGAGCCCGAACGCCCCGGCGTCCTCCTCCCCGACCAGCACCGCGTCCGGGAAGAGCCGGCGCAGCACCGCCCGGCTGCCGGCCGAGAACGCGCCCGGGTAGTACATGATCTGATCACCGTCCAGGACACTGAGCGCGGTGTCCAGGTGGTAGAAGCGCGGGTCGACCAGGTCCAGGCCGATCACCGGGCGGCCGAGGAACTCCTGGGCCTCGGCGTGCCCGGCGGAGACGCTGCGGAAGCCCCGGCCGGCCAGCAGGTAGCGGTCGGTCAGCAGCAGGTCCCCCTCGCCCTCGTTGACGTGCACCGGGTCGAGCGTGGTGAAGCCCCGGGACCGGAACCACTCCAGGTACGCCGGTCCCTCGGCGGCCCGCTCGGCGTTGCGGAACCGGGCGCCGAGCACCCGGCCGTCGACGACGGTGGCGCCGTTCGCCGCGTACACCATGTCGGGCAGGCCGGGCAGCGGGTCGATCAGGTCGACTCGGTGGCCGAGTTCGAGGTACAGCTCGTGGAGGCGCTCCCACTGGGCCACCGCGAGGGCGGTGTCGACGGGCTTGGCCGGGTCCATCCACGGGTTGATGGCGTAGCTGACCTCGAAGTGGGTCGGACGGCACATCAGGTACCGGCGCGGGCGGGCGGTCCGGGTCACGGCGGTCCGGGTCACGGCGGTCCGGGTCTCGGCAGGGCTGGTCATGGCGGGGCTGGTCACGGCGGGGCTCCGAACGGGGTGAGGGTGGGCGGAACGGCGGCGGGGGTCAGGAGGCGGCGGGGCGCTCGGGGAAGTCCCGCATCGCGCGCAGCGGGCTGACCAGCAGCACGGCGCCGGCCGAGAGCAGCACGCTCGCCATGATCCAGATGGTGCTCCGGGCCCCGAGCACCTCGCCCAGCCAGCCGCCGAGCAGGGCCCCGACCGGGATGGCGCTGAAGTTGACGGTGGAGGCGCTGGCCCGGATCCGGCCGATCATCGCGGGCGGGCAGTAGGACTGGTAGAAGCTGCCGGCCAGGACGTTCCCGGCGATCACCCCGCAGACCGCGACCGACCAGGCGACGGCGCTCACGGCGAGCGGCAGCCGGGCGCCGGCCATCGGCAGCAGCAGGATGAACGGGGCGGCGACCAGTTCGCAGAGCAGCAGCCCGCGGGCGGTGCCGAAGCGGCGCGCGATCCGCCCGGCGAGGGCCGCGCCGGCCAGGCCGCCGACCGAGACCACCGCGAAGACGGCGCCGATGCCGCCCGGCGAGACCCCGACGCTGCGGACCAGGAAGACCGTCTGCACGGCCTGGATGCCGTTGAGGCCGAGGTTGCCGACCGCGCCGAACACGGCCAGGGTCCGCAGGTAGGGGTCGTTGGCCAGGAAGCGCACGCCCTCGCCGATCTCGCGCAGGATGCCGCGCCGCTCGGCCACCGGCGGCGGCGTCTCCTCGACCTTGATGGTGCCCACGCAGAGCGCCGACACCAGGTAGGTGACCGCGTCGGCGAGCAGGCCGCTGGCCGCGCCGAACACCTGGGAGAGCAGGCCGGCCAGACCGGGGCCGGCGATCTCCGCCGCCGAGTCCCCGGAGCGCAGCTTGACGTTGGCCTCCAGCAGGTCGTCCTTGGCGACCAGGGCGGGCAGCACCGCGCCGTAGGCGGTGGAGAAGAACACCTTCACCGCGCCGGCCAGCAGGGCGACCACGATCAGCTGGGCCATGGTCAGCGCGTCGAACCAGCCGGCCACCGGCACGCTGCCGAACAGCAGGAGCAGCAGCAGGTCGCAGACCAGCATGACCTTCAGCCGGGGCCAGCGGTCCACCCAGGCGCCGGCCAGCAGGCCGAGGAACAGCCACGGGACCCAGGCGGAGGCGGTCAGCACGCCGACCATGAACGGCGAGGCGTCCAGGGTCACCACCGCCACCAGGGCGAGGGCGACGTTGCCGACGGCGGTGCCCAGTCCGCTGGTCGTCTCACCGACCCAGAGCTTGCGGAAGTTCGGCTGGGCCCAGAGGCCCCAGCGGCTGTGGCGGGGCCCGTCGTCCACCGCGGGCGGCTCGGCCGGGACGGTCGTCGTGGTCATCGCGGGTCACTCTCCAGCATGTCGGCCAGCACGGCGGCGATCCGTGCGAGGGGCTCGGGTTGGGTCAGGGCGCCGTGCGCGCAGTCGATCCGGTGGGCGGTGACGGGGCCGGCCAGGTAGCGGGCCCAGGCGGCCTCGTAGGGCCAGTCGGCGGGCTTGTCGGCGGTGGCGCCGACGAAGACGGCCGCGCCCCGGTAGTGGCCGGGCACGTGCTCGGCCATCAGCTTGCGGTGGTGTTCGAAGACGTCCGGCAGGCGGCCCGCGGCCTCGCCGAGCAGGGCGGTCAGATCCGCCTGGCCGCGCCCGTCGGCCGGGTCGTAGCCGAGCGAGGCGAGCAGTTCGGCGAGGGTCTCCACCGGGTCGTCGGAGGCCCGGTGCTCCTCGGCGACCGCCCCGGCCGGGAGGCCGTCGAGGAGGGCGAGCAGGGCGACCTCCTGGCCCGCCGCCTGGAGCTGGACGGCCATCTCCTGGGCGACCACCGCGCCGAACGACCAGCCGAGCAGGTGGTACGGGCCCTGCGGGCGGACGGCGCGGATCTCCCGGACGTAGTCCGCGGCGATCTCGCCGACGGCGGCCGGTGAGCCGCCGTGCAGGCCGCGGGCCTGGAGGCCGAACACCGGGCGCTCCGGGTCGAGGTGGCGCAGCAGGCCGGAGTAGACCCAGCTGATGCCGGCGGCGGGGTGGACGCAGAACAGCGGGGCCCTGGTGCCCGTGGCGCGCAGCGGGAGCAGGACGGCCAGGGCGTCGGACCGCTCGCTCCCGGCGGTGTCCAGGCGACGGGCGAGGCCCGCCACGGTGGGGGCCTCGAAGACGTCCCGGATGCCGAGCTCGGCGCCGAGGGCGGTGCGGATCCGGGCCAGCAGCCTCATCGCGAGCAGCGAGTGGCCGCCGAGGTCGAAGAAGCCGTCGTCGACGGTGACCGCGGTGACGCCGAGGACCTCGGCGAAGAGCGCGCAGAGCGCCTCCTCGCGCGGGGTTCGGGGCGGGCGGCCGGTGGCCGAGGCGGTGAGGTCGGGGGCGGGCAGGGCGCGCCGGTCGACCTTGCCGCTGCCGGTCAGCGGGAAGGCGTCCAGCGCGACGACCGCCGCCGGGACCATGTACCCGGGCAGCGACTCGGCGACGAAGGCGCGCAGCTCGGCCGGGTCGGGCGCGGTGGCGCCCTCGGGGACGACGTAGGCGACCAGGCGGGGGCCGCCGGGGCCGTCCTCGCGGGCCGTCACGGTGGCGGCCCGGACGCCGGGGTGGCGGGTGAGCACGTGCTCGATCTCGCCGGGTTCGATCCGGAAGCCGCGCACCTTGACCTGGTGGTCGGTGCGGCCGAGGTAGTCGAGTCCGCCGTCCCGGTCGCGCCGGACCAGGTCGCCGGTGCGGTACAGCCGGGCGCCCGGCGTGAAGGGGTCGGCGACGAAGCGCTCGGCGGTCAGCGCCGGACGGCCGAGGTAGCCGCGGGCCAGGCCGGCGCCGGCGAGGTAGAGCTCGCCGGGCACGCCGGGCGGGACCGGGTTCAGGTGCTCGTCGAGGACGTGCGCCCGGGTACCGGCCACGGCCCGGCCCAGCGACGGGCGGTCGGTGGCGGTGAAGGGGTGGGTGAGGGCGTCGACGGTGGACTCGGTCGGGCCGTAGAGGTTGCGGGCCGTGGTGTGCGGGGCCGCCTCGCGCAGCCTGGTCCACAGCGCCTGGCCGACCGCCTCGCCGCCGAGCAGCAGCACCTTCGGGGCCGTATCGCCGTCCAACAGGCCTTCGGCGACGAGCAGTTCGGCGTAGCTCGGGGTGATGCCGAGGGCGCCGACGCCGGCGGTGCGCAGGTGCCGGACGAGGGCGGCGGCGTCGCGGCGCAGCTCGTCGCCGATCAGGTGCAGCTCGTGCCCTGCGATCATCCAGAGCAGGCTGTCCCAGGAGGCGTCGAAGCAGAGCGAGGCGGTCAGCGCGGCCCGCAGCCGGCCGTGGGCGCGCTCGGCCTCGCCGAAGGTCTCCGCGCGGTGGTGGGCCAGCAGCGCGGCGATCGAACCGTGGGTCACCACCACGCCCTTGGGGCGGCCGGTGGAGCCGGAGGTGTAGATGACGTAGGCGGCGTGGGCCGGGTCGGGGACGGCGGCGGGCGCCGGGACCGCCGGTTCGTCGGAGTGCACCGGCAGGGCGGGCAGGCCGGCCAGCAGCTCCGGCAGCGGCCAGCCGTCGCCGGTGACGACGAGGGCGGGAGCGGCGTCGGCGAGCATCGCCGCCGTCCGGTCGGCCGGGTACTCGGCGTCCAGCGGGAGCGAGGCGGCGCCGGACTTGAGGACGGCGAGCAGGGCGACCACCGTCTCCGCCGAGCGCGGCAGGGCCAGGGCGACCACCGTGTCCGGTCCGGCGCCGGCCGCGCGCAGCCGGGCGGCGAGGTGCTCGGCGCGGGCGTCCAGTTCGGCGTAGTCCAGCCGCAGTTCGCCGAAGACCAGGGCGGTGGCCCCGGGGGTGGCCGCCGCCTGCGCGGCGAAGGCGGCCGGGAGCAGCGGGACCTCGGCGGGCAGCGGGGCGGCGGGGGCGAGGAGTTCAGCCCGCTCGCGCCCGTCCAGCAGCTCGGCCCGGCCGATCGGCCGCTCCGGGTCCGCGACCACGGCGGCCAGCAGCCGGCCGAAGCGGGCGGCGATCGCCTCCACCGTCTCCCGGTCGAACAGGTCGGTGGCGTAGTCGAT
>NZ_JBHVIV010000164.1:0-7628 GCF_042799475.1 Kitasatospora sp. NPDC057692
CCGGCACCCCCTCCGGCGGGCCCCGGCCGTCGTGCCGTCGCCCTCCACCGCAGGCACGCGGACGGGGCCGCGGACCAGGAGGTCCGCGGCCCCGTCCGGCCTGCCGCCGGTGCCTACTTCACGTACCGCATGTCGAACGAGCGCACGTTCAGCGTCACACCCTGGCCCCAGAGCCGGTTCCGCTCCAGGCTGCTGTCGTCCAGGAAGGCCTGCTGGGCCGGCGCGCCCTGCGACGGCTTGTAGTAGAAGTTCTCCTCCTTGCCGAGGCGGACCAGGCCGCGCTTGTCCCGGTCCTTCACCCCGCCGCCGCCGTCCAGCAGGTTGCCGGTGCCCAGGCCGCACTGCACCGAGCTCGCCCGGACCTGCTCCGGCGTGCCGCCGTGGTCCAGCCGCAGGTACTTGCGGTCGAAGGCCAGCGTGCCGATCCGGTCGGTGGACAGCACGTCCTTGCCGTTCACCAGCCAGGTGACCCGCTGCCCGCCCTGGTCGAACTTGATCTCCAGGTTGTCCGCCCGCCCGGGGGTGCGCTTGGCGACCGGGACGGAGAAGTGGTACGCGGCGTAGGTGCTGCCGGGGATCGGCAGCCGCTCGTAGACCGCGTGGATCTCGCCGTTGGTGACCGTCAGGTTGGCCACCGTGTGGGTGGTGTGGTCGACCGAGATCAGCGTCGCGCTCGCCAGCCGCGGGTCGGTCTGCGGGTCGGCGACCGCGCCGCCGAACGGGTGCTGGTTCACGTAGTCCGCCTGGACGGACAGCTTGCTGGAGCAGACCAGCGCGCCGGTGTCCGGGATCGGCACCCCGTTGGCGGAGGAACGCCGCGGCTGCGCCACCCACTTGAGGTGGTCACCGGTGCCGCCGCCGAAGCCGGTCGCGTTCTGGTCGGTCGTCGCGGCGAAGGCCGGCCGGCCGGTGACCGGGTTGGTGCCGGTCGGCACCACGGTGATGCCGCGGCGGCCGGCGGTGATGACGCCGTCGCCCTGCGGCAGCGTCTGGCCGGTCGCGGTCTTCGCCGAACCCAGCTGCCAGGTCTGGGCGGTGTCGAAGCCACCGCGGAACTCGTCGTGGAAGAGGACCTGGCCGGACCGCCGGTCGGCGGTGTCCGCACCGGTGTCCGCGACGGCGGTCCCGCCGGCCCCGGCCACGCTGGCCACGGTCATCGCGACGCCGATCGCCGCCTTCACTTTCCCGTTCATCGCGTCTCCCTGCGCATCGGATCACTGGGCACCGAGGGACGGCCCGGACGGCCGCGGACGGTGCGCCGCACACTCTGTCCACGCCCCCTCGAATTCCGGTCGAACCGCCCCCTCCACGTCCGCTCGACCACTGCTCCAGCCGCCGCGGCCAGGCTGCGGACACCCACGACGACCAGCCCTGTCCGGAAAGGAGGCGATGGCTGTGGACCAGCTCCTCGCCGTCACCGAGGAAGTCGGCACCGCACTGGCCGAGCGGCGGCCGGTGGTCGCGCTAGAGTCCTCGCTCATCACCAACGCGCCGTCCGTCGACGCCGCCCTCGCCATCGAGAAGGCCGTCCGGGACGGCGGCGCCGTGCCCGCCACCATCGGCATCCTCGACGGCCGGCTGCTGGTCGGCATCGACGCCGAGCAGATCGAGCGGCTGCGCACCACCCCCGGCGTGCCCAAGGTCAGCGCCCGTGACATCGGCCCGGTGCTGGCCGGCGGCGGCGCCGGCGCCACCACGGTGGCCGGCACCATCGTGATCGCCGAACGGGCCGGCATCCCGGTCTTCGCCACCGCGGGCATCGGCGGCGTGCACCGCCGCGCGCAGCAGACCTTCGACATCTCGCCGGACCTGCTCCAGTTCACCCGCACCCGGATCACCGTCGTCTCCGGCGGCGCCAAGAGCATCCTGGACGCCCGGCTCACCGCCGAGTACCTGGAGACCGCCGGGGTGCCGGTGCTCGGCTACGGCACCGACCGGCTGCCGGCCTTCTACGCGCGCGCCACCGACGTCCCGGTCCACCGGGTGGACGACGTCCGCCAGGCCGCGCGCACCGTCCGGGCGCACTGGGAGGTCAACGGCGGCGGCACGGTCCTGCTCACCACGCCGGTGGCGGAGGAGGACGCGCTGGACGCGGTCGTGGTGGAGACCGCGATCGAGCAGGCGCTCGCCGAGGCGGACGCCGCCGGGGTCGCCGGCAACGCCGTCAGCCCGTTCCTGATGAAGGCGGTCTCCCGGGCCACCGAGGGCCGCACCGCGAAGGCCGGCCGCTCCCTGCTGCTGAGCACCGCCACCCTGGCCGGCGAGCTGTCGGTCGCGCTCTCCGCCCTCGCCGAGGCCGAGGCGGAGGCCGGGCGCCCGGCGGGGGAGCGGGCATGACGGGCGGCGCACCGGCCGGCGTCCTGTTCGACCTCGACGGCACCCTCGCCGACACCCCGGGGGCCATCACCGCCCTGCTCACCGTCGTCCTCGCCGAACGCGGGGTGCGCCCCGACCCGGACGCGCTGCGCGCGACCGTCGGCCTGCCGCTGGAGCCGAGCCTCGCCCGGCTGCTCGGCCGGCCGGCCGACGGCCCCGAGGTGGCCGCGGCCGCCGCCGAGTACCAGGCCCGCTTCCGCGCCCACCTGACGGCCGCCGGCGCCGGCCTCGCGTACCCGGGCGTGCCGGAGGGCCTGCGCCGGCTGACCGCGGCCGGGCTGCGGCTCGCGGTCGCCACCTCCAAGCCGCGCGGGGCCGCCGAGAAGATCCTCGCCCTGATGGGCGTCGCCGACGCCTTCACCGCCGTGGCCGGCCACGACAGCGTCGAGCACGGCAAGCCGCACCCGGCGATGGCCCGGTACGCCGCCGGGCGCCTCGGCCTGCCGGCCGGCTCCTGCGTGGTGGTCGGCGACGGCCTCGCCGACGTCGGCATGGGCCGCGCCGCCGGCATGCGCGTCATCGGCGTCTCGTACGGCGCGGCGACCGCCGCCGAACTGACCGCCGCCGGAGCGGACCCGGTCGTCGGGTCCTTCGCCGAGGTCGTCGACCTCCTGCTCGCCCCGGCCGCACCGGCCGCACCGGCCGCACCGGCCGCACCGACCGCACCGACCGCCCCGGCCGCACCGACCGCCCGACCCGAGGAGCCGCGATGAACCCGCCCGCCCGCACCCCCGACGCCGCCGAGGCCGCGACCGCGGCCGACACCGCGAGCGGCGGCGTGCTCTTCCGGGACGGCTTCCGGGACGGCCTGTCCGCCGCCGGGCCGGACGCCCGCTGGCGCCACGTCCAGGCCACCCCCGAGCTGATCGCCGACGACGGCGACCTCACCGTCACCGGGGACGGCCTGCGCCTGGCCTCCCGGGGCCGCCACCCGGAGACCGGCGAGCCCGCCTACACCCGGACGGTGCCCAGCGAGCGCGGACGGACCGGGGTGGTGCCGGGCTTCGCCGACCACGCCAAGTGGATCGCCTACGTCAACCGCACCGCCGCCTCCGGCTTCCAGGGCTTCGACGCCGTCCCCGGCCGGGTGCTCTCCGTCTCAGCCACCGTCTCCGGCCGCACCTACGGCACCGCCGGCCACCCGTTCGGCGACGCCGTCCGCGATCCCGAGGACGATCTGCGGCTCGCCGGGGCGATGCTGAACACCATCGACCCGGAGACCTCGGTCGCCTTCGACTTCATCCTGACCAACCGGCGGCTGTACGCCTTCTACGGGCGGACCAACTTCGCCCGCCGCCTGCTCGGCCGGTACGGCTCCTTCGCCTGCACCGTCCCGCTGCTCGACCGCACCCCGAACGACCGCCACCGGGTGCGGATCTCCTACGACCGAGGCGCCGGGGTGGTCCGCTGGCTGGTGGAGGGCGAGGAGGTGCTGCGGGTGGACCGGATCGGCCTGCCGCTCGCCCGCGAGACGCTCACCCTCGACGAGGGCGGTGAGCTGACCGTGGTCGAGCCGCGCCAGCTCAGCTTCGGGATGGGCACGCTGAGCCTGCTGGACGGCTCCTGGCCGACCGGACGCGGCCTGGTCCGACTCTCCCGGGCCACCACCTACTTCCGTCCCGACACCGGCGAGCCGCACGAGCAGGCCTTCGTCGACGAGGAGAGCCTGGAGAGCAGCCGGCTCTTCGGCCAGGGCGCGGAGCTGACCATCGGCGACTACACCGTCACCGACGAACCGGCCGGCTGACCGGACCGCTGAGCGGTCGGCCGCCGTACGGCGACGGAAGGGGGCTGCGGGCTTCGGCCCGCAGCCCCCTTCCCGTGCGTACGGGGTGTCAGTCCGCGCGGCGGCCGGCGAGTTCGGCGGTCGCGAAGCGGTGCGCGGCCGGCTCCCACTGCAGGACGGCGTGGGTGGCGCCGGTGACGGCGTCCCGCCAGAACCGCTGGAAGGGCGCCTCCTCCTGCAGGGCGCCGGTCCCGGCCGTCCCGGCCAGCCCGTTCACCGCGGCCAGCAGCAGCTCCGCGGCGGCCGCCTGGTCGCGCTGGGCCCGGGCGCCGTGCCACTCGCCCCGGACGCCCCGGTCGGCGTCCTCGGCGGCCCGGGTCAGCAGCAGGGCGGCGGCATCGGTGGTGGCGGCGGCCCGGGCGAGTGCGGACCCGGCCGCCGTCGAGGGCTTGCGGCGGGCCGCGGCCGCGCCGTACGCGTCCAGCGCGCCCCGGACCGCGCCCAGGACCGGCGCGGCGAAGGTCAGCCCGCTGACGTCGCGCAGCGCGACGGTGAGCGGCGCGGGCGCCGCGTCGGGCGACCGGCCGGCCAGCAGCTCGCCGGTGGTGAAGGTGTGCCCGGAGGGGACGTGCACCGGGTCGAGCACCAGGGTGTGGCTGCCGGTTCCGCGCATGCCGACGGTCCGCCAGGTCTCCTCGACCCGGTAGGCGGAGCGGGGCACCAGCAGGAACCGCGCCTCCCGCTCGTCCGGCCCGCCGCCGGGCACCGGTACGAGGCAGGCGAGCAGCGCGGCGTCGGAGGAGTCGATGCCGCTGACGTAGGACCAGCGGCCGCCGAGCCGCCAGCCGCCCTCCTCGGCGACGGCCGTACCGGCGGGCACCAGCGCCCCCGCCACCAGCGCGTCCGGGCCGTCCGCCCAGAGGGTGCGGCGGCCCTCCTCGGGCAGGAACCCGGCCATCCGGCCGAGGGTCGCGGCGATCGACGCGCACCAGGCGGCCGACGGGTCGTGCCGGGCGAGTTCGGCGACGGCGTCGAGACAGGTCCCGAAGCCGCCTTCGTCGCCGCCCCACGCGGCAGGGACGAAGTGCCGGGCGAACCCGGCCTCCCGCACGGCCTCGGCGACCTCGGGGGCGAGCCGGTACTCGCGCTCGGCCCGCTGCGCGTGCGCCGAGGCCAGCCGGCACACCTCGGTCAGGTCGGAATGCTCCTTCACGGCGGCACTTCCCTCCGGGGGACGGTGGTGAACGGTGGAGGAGCGCAGCCTCCCGCCGCCCGGTGGAGACCCACTGGACCTCCGGTCGCGCCCACCCGCCGCCCGGGCACCGGCGGAGCGGACCGCCGGCCGGTGCGGACCACGTCGGCGGCCGTACGCCGGGGGCCGCCGCTTCGGCGGCGTGGCCCCCGCTGGTCCCCGGCCTGAAGGCCGGTCACCGTGATGCGGTGCTCCGGCGGCCGGTGCGGGCGACGTCGATCCGTTGGGCCGGCCGTTCCCGTCGTCGGCGGCGCTGTCGCTCGGCGGCCATCGTGGTGGATTCGCGGGGGTCCTGCTGTGCGGGCTCCGGCGAGGGGTGCGTCGGTGGGTGTGGCCCCTCGCGGCCCTTCGCGGTCCGGTGGTGTCGTGCAGTGTCCGTGCCGGGCGCGGCCCCCGCCGAGGGCGGCTGCCGGCGGCGGGCGCGCGTGCCGGTGGAGGGGCCCGGACGGGCGGCCCCTCCACCGGTGCGGGGTCACGTCAGGTCTGGGCGGTGGCCCCGGTGTCGGCCGCCTCCTGGGGGGCCGGCTGCTGCGGGGGGCGGGCGGCCATGAACACCAGGCGGCCGCCGGGGAGGATCATCGCGGCCGGGGCGGCCAGCAGGTAGAGGCCGACGACGACCAGCAGGCCGGTCGCGGCGGAGCGGATCGGCGGGTGGCCGCCGTCCAGGAGGCCGAAGTAGACGGTGCCCAGCAGCGCCACGCCGGAGGCGGTGCCGATCTGGATGGCCGTGTTGACCAGCCCGGCCGCGGCGCCCACGTGGTGGCCCGGGGTCTTCGCCAGGACGGTCGCGATCAGCACGCCCGAGGCCATCGACATGCCGATGCCGCCGATGAGCAGACCCGGGATCAGCTGCCAGGAGTGCAGGCCGGTGCCGTAGCGGCCCACCGTGAGGGTGGTGAGGCCCATGCCGAGGGCCAGCACCAGGCAGCCGACCACCGCCAGCGGCCGGCCGAGCTGGCGCAGCTTGGTGGCGAACGGCGAGAAGAGGCCGACGCCGACGGCGGCGGGCACCATGGTGAGCGCGGTGTGCAGCGGAGAGAAGCCGACGGTGCTCTGCAGGTGGACGGTCAGGATCACCGGGTACGCGGCGCCGGCGAAGAACAGCACGGCGACCGAGAGCCCGCCGAGGGCGGCCCGCTGGCGCAGCAGCGCCGGGTCGATCAGCGCGGTCTGGCCGCGGGCGACGACGGTGCGCTCGTAGCGGCCGAAGAGCCAGAGCAGGACCGGGCAGGCGGCCATGACGACGAAGGTCCACCACGGCCAGTCCAGGGTGCGGCCCTCGACCAGCGGGTAGAGCAGGGCGAGTACGGCGGCGGTGGCGAGGACGAGGCCGCGTACGTCGGTGGTGGAGGCGTGCTCGGAGCGGGAGTCGCGGCAGAGCAGCACGGTGCCGATCAGGGCGGCGATGCCGACCGGCACGTTGACGAAGAAGATCGGCCGCCAGCTGAGGCCGAACAGGTCGGCGTCGAGCAGCAGGCCGCCGAGCAGCGGGGCGCCGACGCCGCCGATCGAGAAGGTCAGGCCGTAGACGGTGGCGGCGCGCTGCTGCTCGACGGGCGGGAACTCCACCCGGAGCATGGCGAGCACCTGCGGCACCATCAGGGCGGCGGAGGCGCCCTGCAGGATCCGGACGGCGACCAGCATCTCCGGGTTGACCGAGAGGCCTGTGACCAGCGAGGTGAGGGTGAAGGCGATCAGCCCGGCCTGGAACACCTTCAGCCGGCCGTAGCGGTCGCCGAGCCGGGAGGCGGTGATCATGCCGGAGGCGAAGGCCAGGGTGTAGCCCGCCATGGCCCATTCGAGCTGGGTCGAGGAGGCGTGCAACTCGCGGCGGAGCGTGGGTAAGGCGACCTGGAGGACCGTTCCGTCGATCAGGTCCATCACGGTGGCCGCCATGGTGACCACCAGGGCGGCCCAGCGGCGGGGGTTGTACTGCTCGGATGCGGGCCGGGGCACGGGCATGGAACGCCCCTTCCGGTACTCTGGGGGAGCGGACAGAGACTTTGCTTTGAAAGCAAAGTTATGAGGAGGGGTGGAGGGATGTCAACGGAACGCGCGTCCGACGCCGGGCCCGGGCCCGGGCCCGGCCTGGACACCGACGAGGCGATCCGCGCGATGCTGCTCCTGATGCCGAGGGTGGCGGCGCGGTTGAAGCGGACGCCGGTGCCGGAGGCTTTGCGTTCGGCGAATCTGGCGCCCCGTCATCTGTCGATGCTGTCGTACCTGTTGTTCGACGGGCCGATGCCGGTGAACCGGTTGGCGGCGCGGTTGGAG
>NZ_JBHVIV010000165.1:0-7599 GCF_042799475.1 Kitasatospora sp. NPDC057692
AGCGCGGGTTTCTCCGGCACGCGAACACCCCCACCCCCCCCCACCACCCCCGCGCTAAACCCCCCCACCCCCCCTGGCCCGGTTTGTGCCCCCCGCGCCCACCGCGGCCCCCACAACCCTGTTCCGTCACGGCCAATCGATCATGGCCGATCGCTCACAGCCTAACCGCGGCCCGGTCGGTCAGCTTGAGAACCAACTGACCACCGACGACACCGCGCTGTGACCGGCCTTCACCAGTCGCTCGCTGACCGTCTCGGTCACCTTCACGCCGAACTTGGCCGCCTCCGCCGCGCCCTTCTCGATCGCGCCGACCACGCGGCCACCGATCAGCGAAAGACCGACAGCCGCCACCGAGCCGATGAACTTGTCGCTGCTGAAGCCGTAGCCGAACCCGGTGTACACGGCCGCAGCCACACCCGTCACCAGCGAGAACGTACCGACGACCGCCCCGAGGGGCGCGGTGGCCGGGAAGATCATCAGACCGGCCGCGACGAACCCGCTCCAGGTGCTGACGTTGCCCAGGAAGTCGCCGTAGTCCTTGAACAGCTGCTTGTCGTCCTTCGGCGGCGAACCCGGAGCCGGCTTCTCGGGAGCCGGAGCCGGAGTCGTCACCTTGTCGTTCGCCGGCGTGTTCACCGGGTCGACGTGGCTCGCCTCGTTGGCCTTCGCCTGGGCCGCCGCTGCGGCGGCGGCAGCGGCCTGCTCCTGCTCGCGCTTCTGGGCGGCGATGGAGTGGGCCTCGCTCGCGGCCTGGGAGGCGGCGGCGGCGTCCTTGCCCGCCGCACTCGCGCTGGCCGAGGCCTGCGCCGCCGAGGCCTTCGCGCTCGACGCCGAGTTCACGGCCTGGGTCGCGGAGGCGGTCGCCTGGGTGGCCGAGTAGTTGGCCTGCCGGTTGGCCGTCTGCGCGGCGGCCGCCGCGCTCTTGGCCTTCTGCGCCGAGGCGGCGGCGGCCGCCGCGGAGGCGTCGGCGGCGGTGGACTTGGCCTTGGCGTCCTCCGCGTAGCCCTTCGCCTGCAGGGCCGACTGCTGGGCCTGGCTCGCCCAGCTGTTGGCCTCCTCCGACGCGTGGCGCGCGTCCGCCGCGATCTGGTACGCCAGCTGGGCGCTCTCGCTCGCGGTGACCGCGTCCTTCGCCGCGTTGGCGATCATGCTCAGCACGGACGACACGTGCGCGTCGGTGTCCGCGTCCTTCTGCGCCGCCGTGAACTGGGTCTTCCGGACGAACTCGTGCTGCATCCAGGCCGGCCCGGCCAGGGCGACCGCACCCGCCGCCTTCACGTTCGGCCCGCCGCCGTCCACGGCGACCACCGTGGCCACCCGGTCGTCCTCGGCCAGGGCCTTGGCGTAGCCATTGGCCAGGAAGGCGGCCATGACCGGCACCCGGCCGTCGGTCAGCGCGGCGCCGCCGTCCCGCTGGACGGCCTTGCCGCCGTCCGAGATCAGGGAGACGATCCGCACCCGCAGGTCCTCGTTCTGGGCCTGGAGCGCCCCGCCGCTGAGGAACTTCTCGACGGCTGCCGGATCGGCGCTCTCCAGCGTCTTCTGCGCCTCGGTCGCGAGCTTGGCGTTCGCGATCTTCGTGACGGCCAGGATCTTCTCCCGGTCGTCGAGCCGCAGGCTGCGCTGGTAGTCCGACCTGGCCCAGGACACCACGGCCTCGTCGGTACCCGAGAGAGCGGCCTGCGCCGACGCCCGGGTCCAGGAGCCGGTCGACTTCAGCAGGTTGACCGCCGCCTTGCGGCCGGCCTGAGCGGCCGTCGCGGTGGCGGTACCGGGCGCCGCGGCCTGCTTGACCAGGTCCTTCGTCGCAGTGTCCTGCGCGGCGGCCTCGGTCTGCTGCTGGCTGAAGTTGGCCTGGGTGGCCTGGTCGTCCTTCAGCAGCAGGTCGGCCTGGGTGATGCCGAGCTGCTTCTCCGACTCCAGCTGCGTGGCCTCGGCGTCGCGGGCCAGCTTCTCCAGCTTCTGGGCCTCCGCCACCGCGTCGGCCGCGGCCTGGGCCGCTGCGGCAGCGGCGTCCGCGTGCTGACCGGCGATGTTGGCCCAGTCCTGGGCCTCGCCCGCAGCGTCGGCCGCGGCGTCGGCGGCGACGGCGGCCTTCTCCGCGTGCTCGGCGGTCCGGGTGGCCAGGTTCTTGGCGTTGGTGGCCGCCGTGGCGGCCGCGGTGGCCAGACTCTCGGCACGGTTCGCGGCCGCGGTGGCCGCGTTGGCCGCGTTGCGGGCGGTGGTGGCCGCGTTGCGGGCACGGGCCGCCTGCTCGGTGGCCTTGCCCGCGGAGCCGGCCGCCTGGGCGCTGGCCTCGGCGGCAGCGGCGGCGTTGTTCGCGGCGCGGGCCGCGGCGGAGCCGGCCCGGCCCGCCTGGGCACTCGCCTCGGCGGCGGACGAGGCGGCCGACGCCGCGTCACGCGCACCGGCGGCGGCGTCGCGCGCACCCTGGGCGGCTTCGCGCGCCGCCCTGGCCTTGCTCGCGTCGCCCGAGGCGGCGGCAGCGGCGTTGTACGCACGGCTGGCGGCCTGGCCCGCGGCGGCGGCGGCCGAAGCGGCCGAACGCGCGGCCGTGGCAGCCGTCTTGGCCGCCGACACCGCCGTGTTGGAGGCGTCGATCGCGGTCTTCGCGGCCTCCGCCGCACCCTGGGCGGCCTCGGCGGCGCTGTTGGCCGCGGCGCCCGTCTTCTCGGCGTCGTCCTTGGCCTTGGCGGCCTCGTCCGCAGCCGTCAGCGCGGCCTGCTTGGCCTTCGCGGCGGCTTCCTCGGCCCGGGCGCCGGCCTCCTTGGCGGCGGCCGTCTCCTCCAGGGCCCGCTTGCTGGCGTCCTTCGCGGCCTGGGCGAGCTGCTTGACGGAGAGCGTCTCCTGGTCCCTGGCCTGGGCGAGGAGCTGGCCGGTCTCCAGGAACGCGCGGACGTCGGCGGGAGTACCGCTCAGCGCCCGGCCGGCCTGCTTGGTGAACTCCGGGCCGGTGTAGACGTCCATCAGCCGCAGCACGGCGACCCGGTCGTCCTCTTCCTGCGCCTTGTACCGGCCGGAGGTCAGGAAGGCGTCCATGACCTCGGCGGTGCCGTCGGTGAGCGCCTTGGCCCCGGCCGTGCGGACGGCGACGTCGGCGCCGTCGACGATGGTGACGATCGCCGCCCGGCGGTCGTCCATCATCGGGTTCTGCCAACCGGTGGTGACGAACGCGTGGAGCTCGGCGTCCGAGCCGCTCAGCGCCCGCGACGCGGCGTCGCGCACGCCCTTGCCGGTGTTGCTCAGCATCTTGATGACGGCGTAGCGCTCGTCCGACGCCTGAGCACGGCTCAGCGTGCTGGTCAGGAACGTGGTGATGTCGGCTTCCGAGCCGAGCAGTGCCCGCGCGGCCGCGTCCTTCACCGCCGAGCCGCCGCCCTGCCAGGCTTCGACGACCTGCGCGCGGTAGTTGGCCGGCATCGGCTCCGGAGCCGTGTCGGACGGGAGTGCCTGGGCGACCGTCGTCCCCATGACGGTCGCGGCCAGCATCATGGCCGTGGCGGACAGGATCCTGGCGCGTGAGCGCCGTGCCGACCCTGCCCTCATTGGCGAGTTCGCCATTTCCCCCTTCTTCCCCAAATCCCTGGCCCGTCAGGGCCGGTTTTCACCAGGGCAGTTGCCCCGATTCCCGCAGGAAGCCTAGTGCCGGAAAAGGCGAATCGACGGGGCGAAATGATTTTGGCTGGATCGCATACCAACTGGCCGAATCGCCGTCGGTTTCGGCCATTGGCCGGATAAACCCGCGGGGAGTCCGAACCCGAGGACAACAAAGGGACGATTCGTCACTCTCGCCCGGTTCGTACACATCTCCACCATCAACCCGAATGCCGGACCGATCGAAGGTCAGCGTACTGACGGTCCGTCAATTCGGGCGAGGAGTGCCGAGAATAGACGAAAGACGGAAGAACACCGGAAGGGGCGCCCTTCCCCGCGCCGGTCGGCGCCACGGGATCGCCGGTCGGATACGATCCGGTGCCCCCACTCCGACACGGGCGGCAACCACCGCCAAAGGCCGCTCGCCGGCCCCGGAGCGCGGGATCGCGTGCGGCCCGCGCCCCGCCCGGCTATCCTCCCGGGATGCCTCTGCCCAGGACGCCCGCCGCACCGGCACCACCGGTGGCCCGACTCGTCGACGCCGAGCGGGCGTTGGCCCGACTGCGGTCGGAGTTGCGCGGGCGCCGCGGCACCTCCGTCCTGGAGGTCCTCGGGAGGGAGCGGGTCGAGGACAGCCACGAGCGGGTCCTGCTGTTCCTCCTCGACCCCGCCGCCTCGCACGGGCTCGGCCCCGGACTCCTCCGGCACCTCCTCGCGCTCGCGGGCCTGGACGAGGCGGCGCAGGACCCCGCCGTGGCGCGGGCGCGCGTCTGGCGGCAGGTCCGCGCCGACACCAGCATCCCCGACCTCGTGGTGCGGGCCGGTGCGGTCACCCTGGTCGTCGAGCTGAAGGTCGACGCCTCCGAGGGCACCGACCAGACCACGCGCCAGGCGGACGACTTCGCGCACTTCCCCGGCGTCCGGTTCCTCTTCCTGACCCCCGCCGGAACGCCCCCGGCCGACCCCCGCTTCCGCCCCGTGGCCCTGCGCGAGCTCGCCGGCGACCTCGCACGGCTCCTCGCCGCCACCCCCGCCGCCCCCTCCGCGACCGGCCGGTCCGTCGCCGAGGACTACCTGAGAACCCTGGAGAACGTCATGGGCAGCCAGGCCGACGACAACGCGTACGCGCGGTTCTGGTTCGGCGACCCGGACCTGATCCGCGCCTCCCGGGAGGGCGCCGAGCGGCTCCTGCGGCAGCTGCCGGCGCACACGGCCGAGGCCTTCCGCGGCCTCGCCCCACGCCTGGGCGAGGCCGTCACGGTCCTGCCGCTCGACTACACCGCGACCGGGCGGGCGCCCGGCACCGGGGAGGCGCCCCGGACGTACGACGAGACGGCCGTCCTGTTCTCCCGGCCGGAGTGGCTGCGCCCGGGCGCACGGCTGGGCTTCGGCCTCGGGATGCGGCGCGCGGTCGGCCGCCAACCCGGTCCGTCGGCGGACCGCAGGGGCGGCCGGTCGCCGTTCGTCGGCGTCCTGTGCGAGGACGCGGCGCTGCGCCGGGCCGTCGGGGCGGCCCTGGGCGGAACGGAGTGGGGCCGGCACTGGGCGTGGTGGGACTGGGCGGACCTGAGCCCGCAACCCGCCGGAGCCGAGTTCCTGCCGCACGCTGCCGCGACCGTCGCGCGGCGCGTCGAGGCCCTCTGGGAGTCCCACGTCGCCGTCGTCGACTCGCTGTGGGCCGCCCACGCCCCGGCCTGACGCCGCCACCTCGTCGGGCGTTCCCCGCGGGGCCGGGGAGGCGGTCAGCCGAGGCCCAGGCCGTCCCAGCGCTGGAGGACCGCCAGGGCTGCGGTGCGGTCGCCCGGGCCCGCCGGGTCGGTCGGCGCGAGGAGGTAGTCGGCGACCGGGGTGAGCAGCAGGGTGGTGCGGTCGGGGGCCGTCAGCAGGCGCGCCTCGTCCCAGTCGTGGCGGATGACGGTGCGGCGCAGCAGGGTGCCGTGGCGGGCGGTCAGCCGGGGGGTGGCGGCGGCCTCGGAGCGGCGGCGGTGTTCGGCGGCGAGCTCCGGGGCGAGGGCGGCGCGGACGGCGGCGAGGGTGCCGAGCGGGAGCCGGGCGGCGGCGAGGTCGAGCAGCGCGGCGGCCTCCGGGGCGAGCCGGTAGGCGGCCAGGACGGCGGCGGTCTCGGCGGGTTCGAAGGGCTGGCGGCTGAGACAGCACAGGTCGAGCAGGGTGAGCGGGTCGGGCTCCGCCCCGGCGGGCGCGTGCAGGTGGGCCTCGGCCAGGGCGATCAGGCACTCGACGTGGTCGTCCGCGACGAGGTACGGGCGCACCGGAACCGCGGCGCGGTCGCCGGGGAGGGCCGCCGTGGTGAGGTGGACGCGGTACCAGGGGTCGAGCAGCGGGTCCTCGGCGGGCCAGCGGACGGTGACCGCGGTGTGGTGCGGGCGGTCGCCGAGCAGGGTGACGTCGACGGTCTCCACCGGGTGGTCGGTGACCAGCCGGACGACGGCCTGCCAGAGCGCGGCCTCGCCCGGGGCGACCAGGTCCAGGCCGGCCTGCGGCCGGAGCAGGCCGGCCGGGTAGTAGCCGGCCAGCGGGACGCCGTGGATCGCGCGCGCGCCGGTGGAGCGGGCGAGGTCGTGCGCGAGGCGGGCGTAGTGGTCGGCGCGGGTGCGGGCGCGGCGCAGCTCGGCGCGGGCGGGTTCGCCCATCCGGACGTCGTCGCGGGCCAGGGCGGAGAGTACGAGGTGCGGCAGGTGACGGCTCCCGCGGGCGCGGTGGAGCAGTTCGGCCGGCCCGTCGGCCGGGTCGACGTCGAGCAGGTTGTACAGCAAAGCGGTGTTCACGGACGTCCGCCTCCGAAGGTATCGTCATGGCGCCCGACGCCGCCGACGGCCGAGGGCGGGGGCAATCACGACCGGTCACTGGGGGTGCCCGGTCGCGGGAGGTGAAGGAGGGGCGGACCGGACCGTCTCCGGCGGGCCCCGGCACGGTGATTCTTGCCGGTCGGGTTCAACGTGCGGTCACCACAGGCTCAACGGAGTCTCGACACCGCGCGCGACCTTGTGATGTAACGATCCACAGAGAAGCTGACATGTGCACGAGCGGGGCGGGCACTGTCCTGGGCGGCAGGGGGCAGGATGGGCGATCTCCGTTTTTCCGTACTGGGTCTGATGCGGGCTCACCGCGGCGCGACGGCGCTCAAGGTGGGCAGCCCGCAGCAGCAGGCGATGTTGGCCGTACTGCTCCTGCGGCCCGGTCATTCGGCGAGCGCCACGGACCTGATCGCGGCGCTGTGGGGCGAGGAGCCGCCGAGCGCGGCGATGACCACCGTGCGGACGTACGCGTGGCGGTGGCGCAAGGTGCTGGACGCGGCTGACCCGACGGATCCTCAGGATCCTGCGCCCCCGGGTGAGTCCGGGGAGAAGGCCGCGGGCAGCGTGCTGGTCTCGATGGGCGACGGCTACCGGCTCGTCCTGCCCAAGCTGGCGGTGGACGCGGCGCAGGCGGAGGCACTGGCCGGCGAGGCGGAGCGGACCGCCCGCGCCGAGCCGCTGCGCGCCCGCGACCTCCTCAACCAGGCGCTGGAGCTGTGGCAGGGCGAGCCGCTGGCCGGGATCCCCGGGCCGTTCGCGGAGCGGCACCGCCAGCGGCTGGAGGAGCTGCGGCTGACCCTGCTGGAGGAGCGGATCGGCCTGGACCTGTCCCTGGGCCGGTACTCGCGGTGCATCCCGGAGCTGACCGCGCTCACCACCGAGCACCCGCTGCACGAACGGGCGTACGGGCTGCTGATGCGCGCGCTGTACCAGGCCGGGCGGCAGGCGGACGCGCTGGCGGTGTTCCGGGGGGTGCGGCAGCTGTTCCTGGCGGAGCTCGGGGTGGGGCCGGGGGCGGAGCTGGAGCAGCTGCACCGCCGGATCCTGGAGGGGGACCCGGCGCTGGCCGCGCCCGAGGCCCCGGGCGGCGGTGCGGCGACGGGCGCGGCGGCGGCCCCGGTTCCGGCCCCGGCGGAGGGCTCGCCCGGGGACCGCCGGCCGGCGGCGGACGGCGGGGGCGGTACGGCGG
>NZ_JBHVIV010000166.1:0-6957 GCF_042799475.1 Kitasatospora sp. NPDC057692
GCCGCCGGCCGGGGGCCAGCAGCCCGCCCCGCCCGCCACCGGCCAGCAGCCGCCGCCCGCCACCCAGCAGCCGGCCCCGCCGCCCGCGGCGGCGAAGGCCACCTACAGCGGCGTCGGCGGCTCCAACTGCGGCACCTCCTCCGTCGCCTACGCCCAGCACGGCTGGTACGAGCAGGGCACGACCGGCTGGACCACCAACTCGGCGGGCGGATACGGCGGTTCGGGTTGCAACGGCAAGTACGTGTCGATGCCGATGTCCGGCTCCGCGACCAAGGACGACGGCGGCAACTCGGTGGTCTGGACGTTCTCCACCGCCCCGGTCACGGCCGGCAGCTGCAAGATCTCCGTCTACGTGCCGAACAACTCGGACGTCAAGGCCGTCGGCGGCGCGCCCGCGTACTACACCGTCCAGAACACCGCCACGCCGAACAGCGGCACCATCGGCGATTTCGCGGTCAACCAGACGACCAGCCGCGGAAGTTGGGTGACCGCCGAGAAATCGTACCCGGTGAGCGGCGGCAAGATCGCCGTGATGCTGCACTCGCGCGGCGTCGACTGGGGCGGGAGCGCCACCGACAAGGCGCACATCGCGGCCTCCGCCGTCCGGGCCGACTGCACCGCGTCCTGACGGCCCCCGGTCCCCCCGACCCGCCCCGCTCCACCCGCTCCACCCGCTCCACCCGACGAACGACGAAGACCCCCAGGAGAGGAAGGCCATGTCGCGCCATGTGCTGACGGTGTGCCCGGAGCAGCGCGGCGGCCCGTACCGAACGATCGGCGAGGCGCTCGCGGCGGCCCGCAGCGGGGCGGTGATCTCGGTCCGCCCCGGCCGCTACGAGGAGAACCTGGTCATCACCAAGATGGTCACCATCACCGCCGAGGAGCCGCGCGGCAGCGTCCGGATCACGGCCCGGCGCGGCTGCGTCGTCCAGGTGGTGGCCGAGGCCGTCCAGCTCACCGGTCTGGTCGTCCAGGGCCAGGACGAGGAGCTGCCCGCCGTCGACGTGCCGCGCGGGCAGGCCGCGCTCTCCGACTGCGAGGTGGTCGGCAGCTCCTGGACGGCCGTCCTCACCCGCCAGCAGGGCTCGCTCGCCATGCGCGACTGCCGGGTCACCAACCCGGCCGGCGCCGGCATCGTCGAGACCTCCACCGGCACCAGCGTGATCGAGGACTGCGTCATCGAACACCTCGGCACCTCGGCCGTGGTGGTCGGCGAGCGGGCCAATCCGCTGCTGCGCAACTGCGTGCTGCGCGACGCCCGGGGCAACGGCGTGTGCGCCAACGGCGAGGCGCGCGGGACCTTCGAGGACTGCGAGATCTCGGTCACCGACAAGCCCGCCGTCGCCCTGGAGGAGCGCTCCACCACCCGGCTGGTGCGCACCGCCGTGCGCGACACCGCGATCGGCGTGTACATCAGCTCCGAGGCGCGGGTGGTGCTGGAGGACTGCACGGTCAGCGCCACCGCCGGCCACGGCATCGCGCTGGCCGGCGGCACCGACCCCGAGCTGCGCCGCTGCACCACCGCCCGCACCGCCGGCCACGGCATCCACATCACCGGGCGCTCGCGCGGGCAGTTCGAGCAGTGCGAGGTGTCCGGCGCCGAGGGCACCGGCATCTGGATCGGGGAGTCCGCCGGGCCGGTGCTGACCCGCACCGTGGTGCGGGACTGCGGCGGGGCCGGCGTCGAACTGGCCGAGGAGAGCGCCGCCGACATCGACCGGCTGGAGGTCCGGGACGTCTCCGGCCCCGGCGTGTCGATCGGCGGCGGCGCCAATCCGAGGGTGCGGCACCTGACCGTCACCGGCGCGGGCGCCGACGGCGTCGAGGCGCTGCGCGACGGCCGGGGCCGGCTGGAGGGCGTCGAGGTGCTGGACGCCGGGGGAGCGGGGCTGCGGATCGCCGACGGCGCCGACACCTTCGTCGGCGCGGCCGTGGTGCGCGGCGCCCGGGGCACCGGGGTGCTGGTCGGCAAGGTCGGCCGGGCCGCGCTGCGCGACTGCGAGGTCAGCGGCTCCGGGGAGGACGGCCTCGCGGTCGACGACGGCGGCGAGTTGACCTGCACCCGGGTCCGCAGCCACGGCAACCGCCGGCACGGCGTGCGGATCGGTGCCGGCGGGCGGGCCGTCCTGGCCCAGGTCGAAGCGGTGGAGAACATCGGCGACGGCGTGCGGCTCGACTCCACGGACGCCGTCCGCCTCACCGGCTGCACCCTGTCCCGCAACCGCGGCTCCGGCCTGCGGCAGACCGTGCCCGGCGAACGGCTCGCCGTCGAGCAGCTGACCAGCGAGGAGAACGGCCTGCCCGACGCGCACGGCACCGCGACCGCGGCCACCGGCACCGGGCGCGCCGACGGCACGCCCGCCCCGGCCGAGGAGGGCCACCCCGCCGGCGCACCCGGTGCGGCCCCCGCCGGCCCGGCCGCCCCCGCCGCGCCGCCCGGCCCGCTGGAGGTGCTGGAGTCGCTGGTCGGCCTGGCCGGGGTCAAGGAGCAGGTGGCCACGCTGGTCAACCTCAACAAGCTGGCCCGCCGCCGCGAGCTGGCCGGCATGCCGGCCCTGCCGATGAGCCGCCACCTGGTCTTCGCGGGCCCGCCCGGCACCGGCAAGACCACCGTCGCCCGCCTCTACGGCGCGATCCTGGCCGAGCTGGGCGTGCTGCGCAGCGGGCACCTGACCGAGGTGGCCCGGGCCGACCTGGTCGCCTCGATCATCGGCGGCACGGCGATCAAGACCACCGAGGTGTTCCAACAGGCGCTCGGCGGCGTGCTGTTCATCGACGAGGCGTACACCCTCTCGGCCGGGTCCGGCTCCGGCTCGGGGCCCGACTTCGGCCGCGAGGCGATCGACACCCTGGTCAAGCTGATGGAGGACCACCGCGAGGACGTCGTGGTGATCGTGGCCGGCTACTCCGCCGAGATCACCGACTTCCTGTCCTCCAACCCGGGCCTCGCCTCCCGGTTCAGCCGGACGGTGGAGTTCGCCAACTACGAGGTCGACGAGCTGGTCACCATCGTCGAGCGCGCGGCCTCGGGACACGGCTACGAGCTGGCCGAGGGCACCGGCGCGGCGCTCACCGTGCTCTTCGAACGGATGCCGCGCGGCGAGGACTTCGGCAACGGCCGGTCGGCCCGCAAGGTCTTCGAGGAGATGGTCGACCGGCAGGCCACCAGGCTCGCCGAGCAGGCCGAGATCAGCGACGAGGACCTCGCGCTGCTCGTCCCCGAGGACGTCGGCGTCGAGCTCGACCCGCCGGCCAAGGAGGCCGACGGCGCCGAGCCGCTCGCCGAACTCCAGGCCCTGGTCGGCCTCCCCGCGGCCAAGGCCCAGGTCGAGGACCTGGTCAACCTGATCCGCCAGGGCCGCCGCCGCGAGGAGGCCGGCCTGCCGACCGCCACCATCAGCCATCACCTGGTCTTCGCCGGCCCGCCCGGTACCGGCAAGACGACGGTCGCCCGGCTCTACGGGCGGCTGCTCGCCGAACTGGGCGTGCTGCCCGGCGGCCAGCTCATCGAGACGGCCCGCGCCGACCTGGTCGGCCGCTACGTCGGCCACACTGCCCAGCTCACCAAGGAGGCCTTCGACCGGGCGCGCGGCGGCGTGCTCTTCGTCGACGAGGCGTACACCCTCACGCCCCGGCACGGGGGCGGCGGCGACTTCGGCCAGGAGGCCGTGGACACCCTGATGAAGCTGATGGAGGACCACCGCGACGAGGTGGTGGTGATCGTGGCCGGCTACGAGGACGAGATGCGGCACTTCCTGTCCTCCAACCCCGGCCTCGCCTCCCGGTTCTCCCGCCAGATCGACTTCGGCCACTACACGGACGCCGAGCTGGTCACCATCGTGCGGAACCACGCCGACTCCGCCGGGTACGCGTGCGCGCCGGAGACCCTGGCCACCCTGGAGCACCTGTTCGCCGCCGTCCCGCGCGACCGCACCTTCGGCAACGGCCGCTTCGCCCGGCAGACCCTGGAGGGCATGATCACCCGCCAGGCGGGCCGCCTCAGCCGCCTGGAGGTCGCGGACCTGTCGGAGCTGAGCCTGCTGCTGCCCGAGGACATCGCCGTGGACCGCTCCGGCAGCCCGGTATGACCGTCGGAGCAGCCCGCGGCACCGCCGCGGCCGCCGGCGGCCTCGCGGTCCTGGCCGTCCTGGCCGTCCTGGCCCCCACGGCCACCGCCGGAGCGGCGGTCGGCGGGCAGTTCGCCGGCGGGGTGGCGTCGGCCTGGTCTGCGGCGGCTGCCGGGCAGCCCGCTGATGGGACGGCGCTACCCGGGTCCCCGGTGGTCGGCGGGTCGGCCTCGGGTGTGGCGGTTGGTGGTGGGGCTTCGGCGGTGGCTGCCGGGGCTGTCGTGGGGTCGCCGGATGCGGCGGTCCGGGCGTCCTCCGTGGCGGGGTCGGCTGGGCCGGGGCCCGTGGACGCTGCCGGGCTGTGGTCGCCGTCCGTCCCCCACGGGGCGGCCGTTGTGCGTGCGTCGGCCGTGGCGGCGCCCGGGCGGCCAGCCGCGGAGCCGACGCTGCGGGAGGCCACGCCGGGGGCGGCTGCCGGGGTCGCGTCGCCGGGGGCTGCTGCCGGAGCCGCTTCGCCGGGGGCGGCGGAGCTGCCCGCGATGGGGCAGACCGTGTCCGACGTGCGGCAGAACGGGTGCCGCAAGCCGTCGGCCAAGGTGGCCGACCGGGCCGGGTGGGCGCAGGCGTACCTGCGGCCGGAGGCGGTGTGGCCGTTGAGCCGGGGGGCGGGGGTGACGGTGGCGGTGATCGGGTCCGGGGTGGACGCCTCGGCCGGGGCCGGGACCGGTGCGCTGGCCGGGCGGCTCAGCCTCGGGCCGCGGCTGCACGGTGACGGCGACGCCGGCCGGGACTGCGTCGGCCACGGCACCGTGCTGGCAAGCCTGATCGCCGGCCGCCGGACGGCCGACGGCGGCCCGTCGGGCCTGGCGCCCGGGGCGAAGGTGCTCTCCGTGGCGGTCACCGACGACGCCGGGAGCACCAACGCCGACCTGCTGGCCCGGGGCATCCGGGCCGCGGCGGACGGCGGCGCGCGGATCGCCGTGGTCGCGGCGCCGGTCGCGGAGGCGGCTCCGGCGCTGGCCGAGGCGGTCTCCTACGCCACCGCCAAGGGCATGCTGCTGGTCGCGCCGGTCGGCCCGGACGGTCAGTCGACCGCGGGCCCGGCGTATCCGGCGGGCTACCCGGGTGTGCTCGCGGTCGCCGCGCTCGGCGCCGACGGCGCCCCGGCGGCCGGTCTGCCGTCCGCCGAACCGGCCGCCGCGCCCGGCGCCCCCGGCGGGCGGGCCTCGCGGGTGGACCTGGTGGCGCCCGGCGAGGCCCTGCTGGCCGCCGGGCCGGGCGGCGGCACCTTCACCGCCTCGGGCCCGAGCTACTCCGCCGCGCTGGTGGCCGGAGCGGCGGCCCTGGTGCTCGGCCGGTCGCCCTCGCTGACCGTCGACCAGCTCGCCGAGCGGCTGCGGACCACGGCCTACCGGCCCGGTACGGCGCTGCCCGATCCGGCGGTCGGCTGGGGCACGGTGGACCCGATGACGGCCTTGGCCGCCGGGGGTTCGCCCACCGCTCCGGCGACCGACGCCGGCGGGCGGGCCACCCCCGAGCCGGTCGTCGTCCCGCCGCCGGCGGACCGTTCGGCGCAGCGGCTGGCCTCGGCGGTCACCGGGGTGAGCCTGGGCGGGGCGGTGCTGGTCGGCCTGGCCGCGGCCGCGGTGCGCGCCGGACGGAACCGGGGCGGCCGCCGCCCGGAGTGAGGCCCCCGGGGTGCCCGGGGCTAGGGGCCGGCGGGCGGCGAACGCGGTCCCAACGTCGCGCCAACGCCGCCTCCGGCGTCCGCGTTGGCCCGCCGTTGGCGCCGGGTGCAAGCGTGGCAGCGCCCGGGGAGAGCGGCCCGTCCGCCGTGGCCCGCCCCCGCGCGCCGAGACAGCGATCGACCCAGGTACCGACCGTCGACCACCGACCGGGTACCGACGAATGACGAATGTCGTAAGGGGCTCAACAGCCGTGGCCATCGACGCTACCGCCCACGCCGGAACGACCACCGAGGACGCCGGGGGGCCCGTCGTACCGGCGCCCGCCCGGCCCACCCTGGACCAGGACACCCTCGCCGAGCTGTACCGGCTGCACGGCGGCTACCTGCTGCGCGCGATGCTCCGGGTGACCAGCGGCGACCGCGGGAAGGCCGAGGACATCGTCCAGGAGACCCTGCTGCGCGCCTGGCAGAACCCGGCGGCCATGCACCGCGGACCCGAGCACAGCGGCCCCTGGCTGTTCACGGTGGCGCGCCGGATCGCCATCGACCACTACCGGAAGGCCGCCGCCCGCGCCCAGGAGGTCTCGGGGGAGGTCCCGGAGGACCACGGCGGCGTCCACGACCCCTACGACGAGGTGCTCGTGGCCCGGGACATGGCGGTGGCGATGGCCGAGCTCCAGCCCCACCACCGGGACGTGCTGGTCGAGTTGCACATGAAGGGCCGGTCGATGGCCGAGGTGGCCCGGCTGTTGAGCGTGCCGCTCGGCACGGTCAAGTCCCGCAACTTCTACGCCGTCCGCGCCCTGCGGCCGATCCTGGAGGCGCACGGCATGGCCGGGGCGGGCTGACGGAACCGGAGAGGACGAACCGGCGGCCGGACCGGAACCGCGACCGGCCCCTGACCCGGAAGCGGAACCGTAAGTGGAACGGAATGAACCGTTCCTGACCCGCCGTCCGTAGATCAAGGTGGCGGCACCGCCACCGGCGCCCGCTCCCCGTGCGGGCGCCGGGCCGACGGCCACCCCCCGGTCTCCGCCCTTGTGGGAGAGCGGACACCGGGGCGCAGGCCGCAGGGGCGGGGGGCCCGGGGACCCCCCGCCCGGGGGCGCCCCCCCCCGCCGCCTAGACACCCCCCCCCCCCCGCCCCCCCCCCCCCCCCCGCCCCCCAGGTTGAGGGCGGGGCGACGCCGCGGACAACACCCC